>JAEORS010000164.1:0-4961 GCA_016840795.1 Candidatus Thorarchaeota archaeon
CTTCGAAGGAAATAGGATTCTAGAAGTTGGATCAGGGAAGCCTAAGGAGTCTGCTGGGAACGTTGTTGATGCAAGGGGCAGTCTTGTCATTCCTGGACTGGTAACAGCCCATACCCACCTCTATGGAATCTTGCTTCGAGGAGCCACACTCAATATTGATCCTCCATCTGATTTCGCGCAGATTCTCCAGAGAGTATGGTGGCCGCTTGACGAGAAGCTCACACTTGAGGATGCAAAGGCAAGTGCTCTCTCTGCTTCTGCTGACATGTTGCGAAACGGTTCTACATTCTTCGCCGACACATACTCGGGCCCCAACTCGATTAAGGGGAGTCTGGATGCAATTGCTGATGGAGCTAACCAGGTTGGCATCAGGTCAATGTTAGCTTTTGAGATGACTGAGCGCGATAGTCCGAAGGATGGTCAGAAGGGTCTTACTGAGAACGTGAGATTTGCCAAACGCGCTAGCACCGAGAATCTGACTAACCTGATGGTTAGTGTGCATGCTTCGTTCACACTGTCCGATGAGTTGATTCAGAAAGCAGTGGAGGAAGCCCGCCGGCTTGATGTGCCTGTCACGATTCATACATCAGAGGGACTAGTGGACTTGTACCATAACTTGGAACGATATGGAGAAAGAACAGTAGAGCGTCTCTCCAGACTGGGAGTCCTCGCACCGAGAACCGTCCTTGCACACTGTGTACACGTTGACGATATAGAACTAGATCTTATTGCCCTGCACGGAGCATCAGTGGCACACAATCCGATGAGCAACATGTTGAATGCAGTGGGGACTGCGCCTGTTCCGGAGATGCTGAAGAAAGGTATCATCGTCGGCCTTGGAAATGATGGATGGATCTATGACCCATTTGAGAACATGAGATGTGCCTTGACTGTCCATCGACTGGCTAATGGGAATCCCAGTGTCATTGGTTCCAATGAGGTCTTTCGCATGGCTACACTCGAAGGAGCGAAATGCTACGGACTTGAGAACGAGATTGGTAGTCTGGAAGAGGGCAAGCTTGCTGACATCGTCGTCCTTGACACTTCAAGGCTTCCGACCCCACTCACTCCAGATTCAGCGGTTGGTCATCTGGTGAATACGTTCGGAGGGCGTGATGTGACCAGTGTTTTCGTTGACGGGGTCTCTGTTGTCAAAGAGGGCAGACTTACCCTCATTGACGACGAAGAGGTCTCTCGAGTGTCGATAGAATCTGCCGAGAGCCTGTGGATGAAACTTAAGGGTGACTGAAAGTCGGCGCGCAACTAGATTGAGTGAGCTCTATCTAGGACCAAAATTGTACCAGACACAAACCATTTTCAGTAGGGAATAGACGCCGAACGTGGTGCTATCTCTGTATCCAGATTTTACATACGATGGGCCAATCTTCGACACGCATACTCACGCCGTGGACAATGAGTCGTTAGATCTTATGGTTCGCATTCAGAAGAAGGTCGGCGTTGAGCGAGCTGTGTTAATCTGCCATAGCCCTGGAGCAATGAGATACGCCAAGCGTGAATACCCGGGTCGTTTTGTCTATGCCAAGTATTTCCCAGGAGTTCAAAGATTCACTGACGGTGTAGACGTGATTGTCAAAGAAATCAGGAATCTGAAGGAAGATGGCTATGACCTGGCCAAGATGCAGTCCGCACCCGTGATGCGGGCCAGAGCAAAGGCCGATCCTGACGAACTACGGCTCAATGAGGATGCGATGTCTCCTATATTCGAAGCTTTGAGAGATGAGGCTGTGCCATTCATACTTCACTTGTCCGACCCTGACACGTACTATTCCACTAGATATAGCGACTCAGAGTTCTTTGGCTCAAAGGAGAGAGACCTTGACGAGCTAGAGGGCGTAATATCGCGGCACTCGGAGGTCAAATTCCAGATTGCTCACTTTGCTTCGCAACCAGAGATATATCGTCTTGACAACCTTGGCAGATGGCTGGAGTGTTATCCGAACTTCAACCTTGATACAAGCTCCGCTAGATGGATGTGCAGAGAACTGGGCAAAGATACCAAACGGGCATCTGAGTTCATGACTAAGTACAGCAATCGCATCCATTTCGGAACCGACTGTGTCGCTTACACTGATGATGTCACCTACTATGAGGGCCGCTATTCAGCCTTGAGACTCCTCTTCGAGAGTGATGTTCGAGGCATGCCGCTCCCTTTCCAGGATGCAGACACAATCAACAGCGGTGGTACGCATATCAACGGGCTATCGTTAGAGGAGACTGTCCTGAAGCAGATCTATTGGGACAATCCTGTAGATTTCTTTGGCAAATAATCCGCTTCCACAGCTCTCACGTGCGAGCCACTACTTCTTCTTGCGACGCCGTCGGGTTGGCTTTAGGAAATCATCAAGCGAGCTCTGTTGAATTAGCCCAAGCTTCCATCCTCTACCCTCCGGGTCCCTCTCGACAATGCTCTCCCTCTCCATATTCTTGAGATGATATGCGACTGTTCCGAAGGATACTGTTACTTGCCCAGCAATCTCAGAAGTCTTGCGCCACGATTCTCTATCGAGCAAGCTGATGATTGCACTACGCGTTACTAATCCTCTATGGACATTACGTATCCAATGAAGGTATACTCTGCGATCGATGCTCAGACTGCTCAACCCACCCGGATGTACACATGAATGGAGATGTGTGTTTCCATTTCCTATGTCCGCTTGATCCCCAAGAGATCCAGAAACGCGGCTGGCTCACTTCCTTCGGTAATCGGTCTGATTCTGTATTTGGGGTAGTTGTGGCTCAGTTTCGCAGCCACTCTCGTGCCCATCAGTTTCTTGAACAGCTCTGCCTTCGCTCCCCGCCAGAGATAGATTGTCTTTTCATCGTGATCTATGAATACCAGGACCTTTTCAGTATCAATGGTAGAAGCCCTAGCTTTTGTTTCGGTTAGTTTGGCATCTGAGTCTATCTCAAAAGCTTCCACCATTTCGAGAACTCCTGTGTGTATCTTCGTTGGGATGGTGCAGTCCCTCTTATGATACTTTTCCGCGGATATTGAAGTTGACCGACGCTCGAATTCATTCTGAAATCGAGCACCTGCGCACGGTCTGTTAGTGAGTTGGTCCCACTTAACTACAAAAGCACTTGTTCTAATTCGGGGGAGGGTGTGAGGCACAAGTGACAGAAGACATTCCTTCCCGTGTGAAGTTCATAGACAGAGAGAGGAGAAGGATTGAACTAGTCATCAACGACGTTACTCTTACATTCCCCCTGAATGCAATTCCTGATCCGCTCTATATTGCGATTGCCTCCATCTATGATGGAGATGAGGATCCAGATTGCAAGCTACTCAAAGCGTACTACGACACTGTCATACAACCAACCGTGTGTACCTCAGATCCCACAAGCATCTTCCATTTCGGGACTGCGGTGAAGACGACCCATCTATCTCTAACCGATGAAGAGATTGAGAACCAGATTGAAGATATCGAGGGTGAGCTTCTATCCTTCCAAGGCCGCCCGTATGAGGAGACCTTGGAGGAGAGAATAGAACTGTACCGAAGGGTGTACCTGGACGACTCGAAAATCGACCGTTTCCGTTTCGGAGCGGCAGAGCTCTACGGAGATGTCACCTACGGGAATATCCGTCGGGACCCCCGCGTCGTACTGAACTTCCAGTATCACGAACCCAAGAAGGACATCTACATGGGCTGGCAAGTGAACTGCATTGCACAAATTGTCTTTCCAGGAGACCCCTTCTACAGGTTCATGAGAGCAATGCGTTCGCTCTTTGTCAGGCGGTTTATAGACCTCAGGGCTTCAGAGTACCCTTGTGCTTACATATTCCACGTTTGCGAGGTAAAGGACAAGAGTCTTTCTTCCAGACTCGGATTCGTGCCGATCTAGTAATCAGTCAGTCCTAGCAGTCTCTCAGGCAGTTCTTCTACTGCACCAATGTCTAACACGACCCCATGAGATTTTTCTGCGAGCTTCCTTGCGGCTCTCATGTCATAGGAGTCCTTAGGAACAAGAACGATGAACTTGATCTCCTGATGCTTCATCTTCTCAGCAAGCTTCTCGCACTCTGCTTGGTCACTCAGAAAGGCGTCTGTCGAGAAGATGCATATCTTCTCCTTGGCCCTTGTCCTCTCGAAGTTTTCAAGCGCCCACTTGAGTGATGCACGCCCACCAGTACCTCCACTGGCTCTCACATCCAGAAGGTCAGATGCGACTTTCTCCACAGACACCGACCTCTCATCAATGCGCTTCACTACGTGGCTGACGCTGTCAAACAGAATTACTCCGAAGTCATCCTTCTGCACACCATATAGACCTGCCATGACTGAGATGCTTAGCATTCCTAGTTTGTCTGGTGAGTCCATGGAACCTGATTTGTCCAACGCCCAGACGAACGCTCTGTGACCTTGGTAGGTTTCACAGATTAGGAAATCCTCTGCGTCCAGAATCTGGAAGTCACCTCTGCCTTGCGAGAGCAGAGAATCGATGGTCTCTTCCAAGTCTATCAAATCGATGTCATCACCAATCCTAAACGGTCTGACAGTTGTAGACTGCTGAATCCCACCCAGCATCGATGAGCCCATAGTAGCCCTCGCATACCTCTTTCCAAGGTCAATCAAAAGCCGCTTCGCTATTTCCTTGAGCTTCTGTCGAATGTCATCCGGGATGGAGTCTCTATACGCATACCAGATCCTCACAATGTTTGTCGCCGGACCTCCTAGAAGTCCACCGAGTACCATTTCGCTTCTGTGCTTCTCTGAGGGAGCGGCTTCTTCCCTGGTGACAGGACGTTGATATCTGCCTGGAGGGGCCATCCCCAAGGCCGCTCCAAAGTCCTCATGGGCAATTGCGCCAAGTGCCGCTTGATTTCCCTTACTTGTCGCCAAATCTGCAAGTTCTCTTAGCTGTGCCTCTGTGAGTCCCGCCGCCGATATGAGATTGTGCAGCCTCTCGAAGTCTCCCACACCTTGTTCGATGAGTGCCTT
>JAEORS010000019.1:0-17801 GCA_016840795.1 Candidatus Thorarchaeota archaeon
CATCATACACTCCTATGTCGTAGCTACCGGATGTATCGCCATAGACTGAGTTCTCATGGACTAGAATGTACACCGTCTGACTCGTACTGAGATCAAAGTCTACGGAGGGATAGTGTCCCCAGCCAGTCCCACTAACGGCGATTATGTCCGTGAAGGCACTATCTCTTGCGATTGTGATGTTGATCTCCAAGTCCGAGAACGCGTAAGTCCCTGCCACAACTGTCCAGTGTCCTGCCGAGAGCGTGACTTCGTAGTCATTCGAGTCGTAGAAGGAATCTTCTCTTCCCCAGATGAACTCACTCTCTTTCTCCTCGTTTGGTACAAGGCTAGCCTGAGCAGCTACTGAGTTGGCTATGAGAAGCAGTGTCACGGTCAGTGCAAAAACCATTAGTGTGGAGCGACGACGAGTCTTCAACCTTCTTTCTCCTTGGATCTGAAATGTCATTCAATCATTTAGACTTGACGGGGATGTCGGAAGAGCGTACTCCTACGGTGCCTCTCGTTTATTAGGGACGTGTGAAGTTAAGAGAAGTTACGACTTGAATGCATCAAGCGCGTGGTGATAGGCTTGAATTGGAAGAGAATTGGAGCATGGTGTGGCGTAATTGCAGGCGTTCAGTTTGTCATAATCACCTTCACGATTATGTTATTTTATCCAGAGGGATATTCCTTCTTGGAGAACTCGTTCAGCTCATTGGGATTGTCTGTTACGCGAGGCATTCCTACGCCTCAGAACTGGTTCATGTTTGCAACCGCCACTACACTAGCTGGAGGACTATCGATACCGTTCTGGTTGTCGCTCCGAACGGCTTTCACAGAAACAACACCGTTGAAGGCACTTAGTTGGATGGGAACTATCTTGGGGGTCGTTGCAGGCCCCTTGCTTGCGGGAGTAGGCATCTTTGCCGGAGATGTATATCCAGCACAGCACGGGTTCTCAACTATCTACTTCTTCCTGTTGTTCTCATCAGCGATCATCATATACTCGATTGCAATCCTCCTCAACAAGGACTACGAGAATGTCTACGCACTTATTGGGATAATCGTAGCAATCATTTGCTACACTCACGTTCTTGTCCCAGGGTTCGGAAACGCGGCAATGCAGAAACTGGCGGTCTATGCATTGGTACTCTATTCAGCATTCCAGGGATATAAGCTTCTGAAGATATTCTAGTCAGCTTCGAGGGATAGAAGCTTCCTTTTAGCAAGAGCGAGAAGAATGCAAACGAAGCAGCGTCCCATCAAGATCAATGAGTCGATGGGCCCCACGCCTGCTGTACTTGCGACGCCACATACTACTCTAGCAAACAAGTACTAGCCTTGGCCTACAGGAGATTCCTTGTGCCTTCTCCCCAGCTCGACGTAGAGCTCAGCGCCTATCCTGAACGCTTCTTTCATTTCCTCGGACACTTCCCTCTTCACCTTACCAGGGATTCCCAAGATCAGACTTCCGTCAGGGATGACTGAATTCTCGGTTACAACTGACCCCGCACCAATCACGCATTCCTTGCCAACCTTGGCTCCTGTAAGTACAACGGCCCCCATTCCAACGGCGGTTCTATCATCGATCTCGCATGCATGAATGACACTATTGTGACCAACTGTCACATAGTCACCGAGCCTGGTTGGGTTGAAGGGAGTGACATGAACTGAGCAGTTGTCCTGAACGGATGTTCCCATGCCTATTGTGATCCTGTTGAAGTCTCCACGGAGAACCGCATACTCCCAGATGCTGCAGTCCTCACCTATCTCGACACTCCCAATTACTGATGCCCGAGGAGAAACGTATGCATTTGGATGGACTTCTGGCTTCTTGCCGTCAAACTCATAGAGCCCCATTCGATACACCTTTCGGTTGCGTACAACTCCTTGTCCTTAAGAGTATTGAAAAGGGACTACTCCGGGATAGTATAGGACAACATTGCCAGTCACCCCTCTACATTATCCAATTGGCTTCGCCCTCTCGAAGACGAGTAAGCGACTCTCTCTGCCCGGTCTTGTAGTAGGTTCGTTCATACCCGACCTTGAAGTGCCGATCATGTGGATTATGTTCCCAAGTCTTCCTGACCATCTAGTGCTTCACAGTCTGGTCGGCGCATTGACAATAGGAACTCTGGCCGCCATCATATTGACTAGGTTTCTATATGCCCCTGTAGTATCCATGCTCTTTGGTGTTGACCGCGAACGACTAGATGAGGCCTGTAGGGTTACTCCAGCCCTTGTGCTTTCATGCATGCTTGGAGCAGTCTTCCATATTGCACTTGACATTCCGATGCATCCATACAATCCCGTCTTATGGCCATGGATCAATCCATTCGAAATTGTTGGCTTCTTGGTGCCGCTGATTGGATTTGGTGGAGCCAATCTCCTGCTCAGTGTGGCCATGGGAATTGGCGGCGTGGCGATCCTACTCAGGTACTTGGACGAGCGTCTGTGGGAGAGAGTCTGGCTTGGTGACAACTGAAATTCCTGAGAATCTGCGGTATCAGGTGAATCTCCTAACTGGAACAAACCACTCCTCAAGTGAGATTTGTGACTGTGTGTCCAAGACATCCTCATTCTCGTATAGGTGACGGATGAATTGGTTATAGGCCTCGACGCTAGGCGTACGTACCGTGGCAAAGAGGCTGTAATCTTCACTAGTTCGATGGAGGTCCCAAACCTCATCCATCACACTGATCTTGCGGGCCGTTTGCGCAATCGTACCTGGCATAGGTTTGATCTGAAGAAAGAACTTGATGGGCAGTCCGATGTTCGAGAACTTGATGGCTACGGAATACCCAAGAATCGCGCCGCGCGTTTCGAGTCGTTTCATTGCCTTTGACACTGCAGGTTGACTCAGACAAGGGTCCATGACTTTGCCAATCTCGCTCTGTGACAACGGGAAGGGGTTCTCTTCACTTGGAGCCTGACGATAGATTGTGCTCATCAGGTCCCAGTCCTTTGACGAGACAAGTCGAGGTCGTGGTGGACGACTCTCAAGAGTGAAGCCATGGGTCTTGTATGTTGCCAAGACCTGGACCAACTGATACTTTTCTGCCCGGGATTTGGCGACTACTTGGTCTACCCTGTCTAGAAATCCCTCGAAGGTACCGACTCCCCGGAATCTGAATAGGCCCAGGAGAGAGTGATCACCTGAGATTCCATCGAGGGATTCTAACTCAGCCATCTTCAGGAGTCCCTGACTTACGTCAAGCTCACGTGGGTTTGTCTTGATGAGCAGGATGGTGTTACGCTCAGCATAGACCTGCGCCGGGTCGAAGACTGTCACGTAGGCAAGGACGACTCCGTTTTGTGCCATCTTCCGGATTGTCCGAGCAACCCAGTTACGACTCTTCCCAATCTTGCTTCCTAGTAAAGCATGACTAGATCTGGAATTCTCCAGAAGTGACCTCAGAAGATCCTGCTCCTTCTTTGTCATGGATTGCATGGTTTCGGGCCTCAGTCGATGCGATTCATTCCTTGCCACGATGTAGGATTCATATATATCCTGCTCTCCGCATCAACCCGTGATTTGAATGACTGACTATAAGGTCAAGGATATTGGTCTTGCCGAGGAAGGCAGGATGCTCATCGAGTATGCGGAGAAGCACATGCCTGTGCTCATGCACCTAAGAAAGAAGTTCTCCAAGACAAAGCCGCTCAAGGGTATGAGGGTTGCTGGTTGTCTACATGTAACAAAAGAAACAGCCGTACTCGTGGAAACTCTTAGAGAAGTCGGAGCTGAAGTGGCTTGGTCTGGGTGCAATCCACTATCAACGAATGATAAAGTGGCTGCAGGACTCGCCGCGAATGATATTCCGGTTTATGCCTGGCACAATCTGAATACCGAGGAATACTACTGGTGTATTGAACAGACTCTAAAGACAGAGCCAACATTGACACTTGATGATGGTGCAGATCTCATCTTCACACTTCACAACAAGCATCAGGATTTGATACCCAATCTTTACGGAGGGTCTGAGGAAACCACGACTGGTGTGATTCGTGTTCGTGCAATGGCTGAGGATGGAGCCTTGAAGTATCCAATCATGGCCGTAAATGATGCTGATACCAAGCACATGTTTGACAATGTATACGGTACTGGACAGAGCGTGTTCGACGGCGTCATGAGAGCTTCGGCAATCCTGATTGCTGGCAAGACAGTGGTCATTGGTGGCTACGGTTACTGTGGCCGAGGGATGGCGGAGAGGGCCCGAGGCTTGGGTGCGAACGTGATTGTCACTGAAGTCGACCCAATTCGCGGACTGCAGGCGCGGATGGACGGTTTCAGGGTCATGCCAATGAAAGATGCGGCTCCTGAAGGCGACTTGTTTCTAACAGCCACTGGGATGAAAGATGTGATCACGGGCGAGCACATGAGGGTCATGAAAGACGGTGCTATGCTCGGTAATGCAGGTCATTACAATGTTGAGATCAACGAACCCAACTTGATTGCACTCAGTAAGAGCCCAAGGAAACGAGTACGTCATGCTCTAGATGAATACGAGTTGAAGGATGGGCGCAGAATCTACTTGCTGGGCGAGGGTCGGTTGGTGAACCTAGCCGCCGCTGAGGGCCACCCAAGTGAAGTCATGGATCTCTCGTTTGCGGGACAACTCAATGCAATGATTTGGATGGCCAAGAACGGCAAGGACCTCAAACCGGGCGTTTACGATTTCCCCAAGGAGCTTGACATGCAAACAGCCATGGCCAAGCTGGAAACCATGGGCATCAAGATTGACAAGTGGACCCCTGAGCAGGAAGCCTACGCGAAGGCATATGCTGAAGGGACCTGAGAGAAGAAGGGGTGAGTAGATCATCCCATTCCTTCGCTTCATGAGGGTAAATCGCCGAATCCAACTAATCGGCAGTTCATGAGAAGTAACTCTAGAACATGGACTTGTCTAGCTTTGGTCTGAACACCCGTTCGAACTTGTCAAGTTTGGGCTTGATGACCAACTGACAATACCGCTGATTCGGGTTTCGTCGGTAGTAGTCTTGATGGTAGTTCTCGGCTCTATAGAACTCCTGTAGGGGAGTGATTTCAGTTACTATGGGGTTCTTCCACTGCCCACTTGCGTCGAGTTCAGTCTTCGCTCTCTCTGCAGCTTCCCTCTGCTTCTCAGTATTATAGAATATCGCAGAGCGATACTGAGTTCCAACATCATTGCCTTGACGATTCAGGGTTGTGGGATCATGAGTGTTGAAGAATACCTCAAGTAGTTCTTCATAGCTTATCTGTTCCGGATCATACTCGATCTGACAGACTTCTGCATGACCTGTTCTACCCGTGCAGACCTGTTCGTATGTGGGATTCCGTACTTGGCCTCCTGCATACCCAGATACTACTGATTTCACACCTTTCAATTGCTGAAATACAGCTTCTACACACCAGAAACAGCCGGCTCCAAATGTTGCGAGTTCCATACAAGAACTCAGTGATTTGGCCTAATCAAATGACGGGAAGCGGCACACGTGAAGAGGATGTACATTGGCCGCCATTGTTATTGGCCAATCTTTCTGACGTAACTCTCGATATCGAACTTCCTCTCAAGACCTCTTGCGCTCATGTAGCGAACTTTGCCGAAGACTGGTCGCTCTCCCCATGCACGGTCATGCTTCCCAAAGCACCAAGCCACTCCTGCATAGCCATTCGGGTCACGACCATCAAGCTCATACTTGTTGTTTAAGTGAAGCGTAGTCCTATAGGCTATCTCGGGTGTGTGACTCCACTCCAGAATCTTCTTTCCCCAATACATCCGCATGTAGCCATGCATCTTGCCTGTCTTGACCATCTCTGTCTGGGCTGCATTCCAATACGGGTCATGCGTTTCGGCAAGTTCAAACTCCTCCAAAGTGTACTTGTGCTCGCGAGGATCACTCTTGTGTTCATCTAGTGTTGTCCGTGCCCATCCGGGAAGGCAGTCTATAGAGTCATAGTTTCTGTTGAAGTACACGAAATTCATACTCAGTTCTCGGCGTACGATGAGTTCCTCTAGGAAGGAGTCAACACCCGGATGATCGGCCCTTTGGACCTGCAAGGCAATGAAGATAGGAGAGATTTGACCGAAATGAAGGTAGGGGCTCAGATTTGATAGATAGTCTTCAGAGGGATCATTCCTAGACTTGTGGAATTTGTCCAGTTTCCTATTGATGAAGTCATCAAGTGCCTGCTTTGCTTTCTCAGTGCCTCCGTGGAAATCGGGTACTGGCTCAACACTTCTGTCTATGTCAATCGATTCGAGCAGTCTGACGGGATTGCTCAAATCCAACGAATCGACCTCCAAACCTCGCAACGTGTTCTCAATCTGATTCTCGGTAATTGGGTACAGAAAACGATCCACATTCCTCTGAATCTTGGGCCGTAGCGTTCCCGCAGAGTATTCCTCCTTCGCGGAGGCCACTTCTATTGGAACGATGACATTCGTTTCTACTTGAATCACAGGACATCTCACAGAATTCGAAATCTGCTCACGCCAGTCTCGTTGAATCCTTTGATAGTCTCTATCCGCAACTATCAAGATACACTCAGGGGACAGATCTCTGACTCCTTGACTCGGCGGTTCAGAACGAACAAGCAGACTGATGCCTCGATCTTGGAGCTTCTTCTCTGTTTCGACTAGGCCTTCAAGCATGAATGTGTAGCTCCTCTCGTTGGCCTCGGGGTAGTCAGGCGTGAGTCCAAAGTAGACCAGAAGAGGACTATCCAAGTCATTTGCTGTTTCAATGGAATACTCAAGTGCATGATTATACTCTGTTCTCTGTGATGACTGCATCCAATAGAGTACGAATCTTCCATCCTGCACCATGTTGCTGTTGAGTTTCTTAATGCGTTCTGCTTGAATCATTGGCGGCATTCCTTCAGTTTGTCAGATGAAATCCTCATTGCTTCTTCTTGCCACCAGTTCACCGGACCAAAGGTTTATCTGTATGTACTTAACAATAGTTTATCTAGACTGATGGTGTTCGGAGTTGAGAAGTGTCATGCAGTTCCCAAGGGTCTTTGGTAGTAACTTACTGGGAGACAAAGTACAGCTGCCCGATCAGCTTGATGCAGACTTCAACGTGCTTGTTGTGGCGTTTCAAAGATGGCATCAATCCTTGGTCGATAGCTGGGTACCATTCTTGGAGAGCCTGGTGGAGAAGAATTCAGACCTAGACTATTACGAACTCCCAACAATACGAAGAATGAACTGGCTCTATAGAACTATGCTCGACAACGGGATGCGCGCGGGCATTCCCTCAAGGGAAACACGTCGAAGAACGATTACATTGTACATAGACAAAGAACCATTCAAGAAACAGCTAGCAATACCTGACGAAAACAATGTTCATCTGTTCCTAGTCACATCCGAAGGCGAGGTGTTGTGGAATGCTTTAGGCGGGTTTGACGAGGAAAAAGGGAAGAGCTTGTCTGAAGCTCTAGGAAGAGCCAGAGGCAGCTGAGCTCATTCCTCCCGAGCGTTTCTCAGTTGAGCCATAATCGCGCCAAGCATAGCTTCCATTACATATCTTCTGAATGGGTTTAGGGAGTGCCACATCAAGAAACCTGGTAGTCCGCATGGTGCATATCTAATCCTAAGAGTTACCTTTGTGTTGTACTGCTCAATCTGCTTCAATAGAAGATCGAGTGCAATCTTCGCCGGGCTTCTCATTCTCGAGTAAAGCTGCAAATGAGTTTCAGGAAACGCCTTAACTACTCTCCAGCAGTCAATTGCAGACCCAGGCAATAGCTGCGATATCTTGCCTGTTGAGGTTCGCATCCCTTGTCCACCTGCAATCTCGTCCAAATATCCTCTAAGAGGCCATAGAATGCTCCCATAGCTCCAGCCTCTGGAACCCAAGACTCGAATTATCATATTCCAAACTTGGGTAGGTGAAGCGTCAATAATCGTACTTCGCTGTGCGTAGAAGAAACCTCTGGCCCATTCAGGATCAGCAGCCTGTCTCCATTCTGGTTGAGAATCCAGAGGGCCAATGTGCTTGGCAGTTCCTGCAAGTTCTTGATCTATCTGGCGAAGAGAAAGACGGATAGCTTCTCTGCTGGATAGAAGCCTCTGTGGGATAATCTCTCTTATGGATTCGTTCTGACATATGGCCTCGTTCTTGAGTCCATCCACCAGTGGACGAGCAACGGATGATGAAATGGGTGTGATGAGGGATATCCAATAGGAGCTTAGTTTCGGCGTCAGTATTGGCATCGGAATCACTAACCGTTTTGTGAGCCTGGCCTCTTGAGCATAGATTTTCATAAGGTCAAGATAGGAAACCACTTCAGGACCCCCGATGTCATATACATGATTTGCAGTTTCGGGATGTTCTAGAACGCCTACTAGGTACCTAAGCACATTGCTTATCGAGATGGGTTGGCTCTTTGTGCGAACCCACTTGGGGGTGACCATCGCTGGAAGTCTTTCAACAAGATGCCTCATAATCTCAAAAGATACGCTACCTGCACCTAGAATCATGGCTGCTCTCAGGGTGGTAGCAGGCACAGAGCCTGAGTGCAGTATCTTCCGGACCTCAGCACGAGAACGCAGGTGTTTGCTCAATCTTGATTGCTCATCTCCGAGTCCTCCCAAGTAGATGATTCGCTTGAGATTTGTGTCCTCGGAAGCCTCAATCATGTTCTGAGCAGCCTCACGGTCCGTTTCAGCAAATCTGCTTCCGCCATACATGGAATGTACCAAGTAGAAAGCGGCTGAACAGTTGGCACATGCCTCCTTCAATGAGGACAAGTCTAAGACATCTGTTCTTGCAACATCCAGCAGAGGATGCACAACCCAAGGTCGATGCTCCAGACTTTCGGGTGTTCTGTAAGATGCCCTTACGGTGAATCCGTGTTTGAGTAGAGATGCTACGAGTCTTGTTCCAACGTAGCCAGTTGACCCTAGAACAAGCACTCTTTCCATTGGAGACATATCTCGTTCACCCGGCAGTTCAGACTACAATCTTGGTATGATAAAAACGGTTCACCTGAGCCAAAATTGTGAAATGCGTCCTTGCACATACCAACGTGCTGGCTAGAGATCAAGGAGAGATTAAGTATGTCCGACCTCGAGGACAAGGCAACAGAGCTGACTGACTTTGGGCTTACACCGTATGAAGCAAGAGTCTACCTCACTGCTGTCAGACTCGGCTTGGCATCTGCAAGTAATATCTCCAAAGCGGCTGAGATAAGAAGAGAAGAAGTCTACAGAACTCTGCCAAGGCTTGAAAAGGCAGGACTGATTGAAAGGGTTCTTGGTAGACCAGTAAAAGTGAGAGCTCTCCCGGTAGACACTGCTCTCTCGATGCTGATCAAGAGGAAGGAGAGGCAGGCCAAGAGAGAGATCACGGATCTGAATACGAAGAAAAAGGACTTTCTCAACAGATTCCAGGACGAAACCATTCCACTAGAACCCGCTCATGAGGAATCCCACTTCATTCTGATATCAGAAAGAGACGCAGTCACTAGTAGGATTACATCCTTAATAGGCAGTGCAGAGAGAGCGATAGACGTCCTGGATTCAAGCGATAATGTCTTGCGATTCATAATGCAATACACGGAAG
Organism: Candidatus Thorarchaeota archaeon; assembly: GCA_016840795.1. Classification (GTDB taxonomy): domain Archaea; phylum Asgardarchaeota; class Thorarchaeia; order Thorarchaeales; family Thorarchaeaceae; genus SMTZ1-83. The sequence continues at coordinate 9,535 of JAEORS010000019.1, forward strand.
ACTTGGAGAAGGCACGATGCAGGAATGTGATTCTTAGAGTCTTGACGGAATGTCCTGAGGATGAGAGCCTAATCCCCGAAACGCTTGAGAAGTATATTCCAAGTACATCATTCTCTCTCAAATACGTTCAAGATATGCCCAGTCGGTATATCCTCTTTGACGGGAGCGAGGCGATGATCACAACCTCAAAAGGCGGAACATTCTCTGACAGCAAGTGCCTTTGGACGGATGATGGTAGTCTAGTCGGGCTGATACAGAGCAATTTTCAGGAGCAACTTAGGAGTGCACAGGACTGGCGAACATTTGAGCGAACGCCCTCCGAGAGAATGACCCGTGTCCTGAACCAACTGAAGCCAAGAGATCACGTCATTCTCGTCTACGATTCTCCTGAAGCCAAACGCGATACGCTCTTCAGCTACATTGAACAGGGACTCGAAAGAGGACAGGCCGCCAAGTACGTCTGTTCTGAAGAGAGTTGTCAGGCGATCAGAGAGGCAATGAATGACTTCGGACTTGATGTATACAAATACGAAAAGATCGGAGCCTTGGGAGTGATGAACTATACCGACATCTACATACGAGATGGAACTTTCAGCATTGAGCAAACCATGGATTCGTGGGAAAGGCTCTATGAAGAAGCAATGGAAAATGGATTCAATGGCATGCGAGTGACAGGCGAAATGGCTTGCTTCATTGATCACTCACTCGTTGAAGATTTGATAGAATATGAGAAGGCCTTGCACACGATTCTCGACATCCCAATGACTGCTGTCTGTGCGTATAATGCCGACTCTCTGGCTAAGGTAGACAAGCCCATTGATGTCTATTCGGAGCTCGTCAAAGCTCACGGGAAGGTACTGTTCGCAGGAAAAGACAGCACAGAAGGGAAGATAGAGATTCGCATAGCGTGAAATCACGTTGAGTCCAGAAGCCCCTAGCTCTTAGGTCTATAGAGGCAGATAGATCCACTGCCGCATATCGAGAAGGCAAGGTATACGCCTTATCAGCTTGAACTTGAGTAGTCTGCGGAGCGCATACCTTACGGTCCTGGGGGCAAAGGAGACCTCTTCTATGAGCTGCTTGGGTGTTACACCGTTCTTGCCTCTCTTTCTAAGGATGTCTAATACTATTCCTTGGCTCTTCGTCAGCTTTACACCTGCAAGCTTGTCATCAAAGCGCTGATTAGTCATCATCTGACAATCACCCCTTAAACGACTCTTTGGCCTACCAATTTGTAATTTAAGCATGTGTGACTGGGTTGCCACAGTCACAGTTTCATGTGCAGTGTCTGGATTCCAAGAATGTGTCAAAGGGCAGCTCACCGGTAGGGCTATGAGGCGAAGTTATACTCGAAGTGCAGTTGTGTGTATAGCGGGTGCTGTGGATTGAAACCAATCGATGAGGTTCTTGGGACACTACTCGATTCTGTTCATGTGGGAATCGTCGTAATCGATTCTGACAATTGCATTATATCCTTCAACCGAATGGCCGGAGAGATGCTTGGTCAAGATGCGGAAGGCAGGATTGGCACCTCGATACTTCTTTGTCATCCTGAACGCGCAGAGCCAGGCGTTCTGAAGATGATTGAACAGATGAAGAATGGCGAACTGAAAGACTACGAGGGGTGGGTCAATTTCGCTGGTAGAATGCTGTATGAATACATCTATCCTCTGTGGGATGATGATGGAAACTACAGTGGTGCTGTGGCCGAACTCCATGATGCAGTCGAAAAGGCAGAGTATCTCAAGAGTCAGGGCGACTGGATGGCACCTGAAATGCACGGACTCGGAGAAAGCGCTCCCAGAAGTCCGCGCTAGGAAGCAGCCAGCGAATTAATCACTCCCGCCTCTCACGTTCCAAAATGCCGGTCAGGCACCCAATTCCACCAGCAGCTTTTCCCAGTTCATGAATCTCTACTGTGTTACACTGGATGCCAACATCTTCATAGAATGATTGGGTCGTAGGGTTTCCGGCGGCCATGAGTATACGTCCTGGACCCAGTGTTACAAAGTTGAGTGACATTCCCTTGGCGACCTCCTCTTCATCTGGTGCGAAGACCAAGGAATATCCGCGTTCTCTCATGGCCTGCATGGCCCCGTAGGGGGTTCTGCCCGACCTGCATACAGCTAGATCCCGACCAGCAAAACGAAGGTCCCCCATGAGGTGCATGGACCCGTGTGGTAGGTCAACTGTAATTGGTTCTACCTTCATTTCGCGAAGAAGACTGGAAACCTGCGATGCACCTTCCTTGTTCGTGCGCAGACCCATGCCTATCAGGACTGTTTCAGAGTCAATCCAAGCCGCATCAGCACCCTCGAACGTCCCGGCACCCCGAACAATTCGAAGAATGGGAATCCCGAGCTCAGCTAGTCTCCGAGCAACAAACCGCTCCTCTCCTGCTCGCACAGTAGAGGCCGGGCGGGCTAGAATCGCACCTTCGGGCGTCATGAAGAACAAATCTGCCATGAACATAAGATTCGGGGGAGGCGTGTTGGGCGGTTCAACAAAGAGGACTGAAACGCCAGCGTCCCTGTAGGCATCAGCCAAGGCATCATGCTGTTGGCAGACTAAACTGTAGTCAAGATTTTCAAGCATCTGTACCTTGTCAGGCTCTGTTACATTTTCCAACTCCGGACCCGGGCAGTGCAGCAACACAGAGTTGAGAGGAGACCATTCAGATTCGACTCCACACTTGGCCCAAATGGTTCCTATTTCTTCACGAAGTGGTTTCTTTCGGGGTGACCAGCCGGCACCTCCATATGCTGAGGCCTTTGACCTGTCTTTCAATTTCCTCTGACCCCTTCATGTTTTGTATGCGAATCTTATTCCTTTGCTTCCTTATCCTTCCTTCTCTTCAGCCGCAGTGCTGCGACGACGCCCTTCTCCTTCATCACCTGCTTCCGGAGATCACCCTCCGTCATCGAGAAGAACTTTGTACCGAAATCCTTGACTCGTTCCCAGTCTATGGACAGACCCAGTCCTGGCTCTTGAGGTGGCTCGATGAATCCATCTTCCGGCACAATTGGACTGTCCAGAATCCCATCTCGAGACTCGGGAGTCCATGAGTTGGGCTCATGCGGGTACTCGAGAGGGTATTCTCGGTCCGTTAGCGCGGACACATGCAGATTGGCCCAGAGACCAACACCATTTGTCCAAGTGTGGGGGCTGAATCCGAGACCACGCTTCTTGACCTCTTCGAGAGTTTTCAGAGTGTCTTTGAAGCCGAAAATAGTCACGTCAGGCTGGTATATGTCGAGACTGTCGAAGTTGAGAAACATCCGTGCTTCGGGCCAACCAGCATTTAGCTCGGCTCCTGCAATCTTGATTATACTAGAATTCCTTAGCCTAGCATAGTCCTCGTATGAGTGCATGTCGAGCGGTTCCTCCAACCAGCGGATGTTCTGATCGCTGATGGACTCAACGAATGCACTGGCACGGGCCAAGTCCCAGATAGGGGGCCGGTCCACGATTGTTACTGGCCACCCTTGATTGGCATCAATCATTAGAGGAAACTCTGAGTCTACAAGCGATCGTGTTTCTTTGATAGAGTTGACATCTCTTTCCAGTGTCTTTGACTTGACACGTAGTTTGACTCCGTGATAGCCCTCGCTCTGCGCTTTGTTAACCACCTTAGAGTGGTGTTTTGGATCACACACTGCTCCTGTTGACCAGTAGACGGGTATGGGTTTGTCAGTCCCGCCGAGCATCTTCCATATGGGAACCTCTTCGGCCTGAGCCTTGATGTCCAGAAAGGCTGTTTCCATCCAGAAGTTTCTCCATCCGAGATAAGAAGCCTCTCGTATCCTTTGGTGCGCGAGTTCGAGGTCACAAGGGTCCAAGCCGAGAACATATGGAGCTAGTAGACCTCCCAGGCCTTCTCTCTCTTCTCCAAAGGCAATCCCGGCGGCATGTCCTATCAGTTCGGTATCAGTGGTTAGCTGCAGCAGTGTGAAGCGGTTGTGAGTCTGCGGATATCCAGGAATCCATGAAGGGAAGAATGCCTTCTTCAGAGGTATAGATATGTGATACATGTCAACTCGTATTATCTTCATGTATCTACTCACCTCGCTTGGTGGCAAATGACGGTATACGAAGTAGTGCAATGGGACTTGTTATCTCTTCTGTTGGATTGAGCAGATGGGCAAACCGACCCGGTCAATGTGGACTAGGGCAATCAGTCCGCTTCTCCTAATGCCATAAGAGAACATTTTACATAGACACTTGTACGGTCGAGTCTGTAGAAGATGGCATGGTGTGTATTGGTCAAAGGGCCTTGTAGGGGAAAGCTTTGTGATTTCTGGGCGCGGGTGCGAATTAAGAAAGCAGACACAGATGAGCTGCTTGAGGAGATGCGCGAAACCATCTCAGTTTGTCGTGACAATGGACAGAATATTGAAGATGCCATTCAAGACTTCTGGAAGTTGCTCGGCTTGAGAGACCTTGAAAGTCTCTGCATAGAGGATTCCGACCTATGCACAAAGATTAGGATTTTGGAAGAACAGGTACGAAGTCAGGTATCCTAGACAAAAGAGAAGGGCATCTTGGTTTCCTGTCAGGTTCTACGAGAAATAGATGCCAGAGGGGCAGCAGAGGAGTTCTGCCACCCGTCTGGCTTCTGAATCGACTGCCAAATCACCTTATGTAGAAGGAGGTCATGAGCACGTCGTGATCTGAGCTCCACACTCCAGTAGTTGAGTCATCACCAAAATGGGGCCACGAGAAATCTGTATTGAAGTGGACCACCTTAGCCTTCAGGAAGATATCCAGCAGTGATGGCGTGATTAGAATGTGATCAAGCACCTCCGAAACGCCACGGTAGATGTAAGTGTAGCGACTACTCTTCGGGACCTGGTAAATCAGATCTACTAATCCACCGGCTTCTAGTGTCTCTATCGGAGCTTCGAACTCAAATGAGTTGAGGTCACCCAGAACCATGACCTTCGCGGATGAATCAGCATCTTGAATCTCATCGACCAGGGCACCTACCCACTCTGCCTGTTCAACACGGCGGGGTTCCGTGTCTGCATAGGTGGGAGCGTATGTCGATTTTGACTTGAAGTGATTGATGATTAACCACAGATCTTCACTGAACATGTCTCTCCACCACGACCATGAGGGGCCTTCGGGTATGGTCTTTATGTGAACCACTAATGGTGGCCGTGAGAACAGCGGATTGTAGCCCTCAGGACATGAGAATTCGGGATCCTCTCCTGGTCCGTAGCCGTCTTCCAAATCCGTACAAGTCTGTCGTGCTTCGGCACTTAGAACCTCCACCCGATCCAGACGATAGAGTAGGCCAACGTCAACTGCTCTGTAGTAGGGCCCTTCAATGAGTACTACTCCGTATGTTCCAGCAATTGGGTCAGTATTTGCCAACCTCTCGAGAATCTCGAAGTTCTCTACCTCTTGGACCGCAATCAAATCAGGCATCTGCAAGAGGTCATGAATGGCCAGAGCGTGCTTTGAGAGTTGCAGCTCGACTACTTCAGGGTCATTGACCGTGTCGTCTAGGTCCGGGTCATCGATTTCGTCGAAGAGATTATACATGTTATAGGTGGCAACAGTAAGACCACCAGTCAGACCAAGATCTGGTACGTACTCGGACTCTGCCCACGACTCAGTGACTACTTCTGGCGGGCGGTCCGGACTAGGCAGTACCTTGTACTCATCATACGTGTAGTCAAGTGGACCATATAGATTCCTGACAATATTACCAGTCCTAGTATTGACCACATATCCGCCTGCGTCGTCTGTGAAGATTATCCCACCTGTGCCAGCAGGATCATCCAAGAACACGCGCCTAACGTCCGAGGACGCTACAACACCGGCAGCCTCACCATATTGGTTCGTGCCCGCAACAGTCCTCATGGACTTGACAGATACGAGCATGCCTTCGAGCGCCTCATAATAGACATCGGAGTCATAGTCGTCAAAAGGTGGATTGAGCTCAACCGGGTCAGGAAGCGGATTGTCGGTAGACAATACAGTAACCTGGGGCCCCGATAGTTCGGTCAGGCCATAGTACTCCACGACTCTGCCGGACAGCCAGACCTCATCGCCAACGCTCACATCACTCCAGTAGTTCCATACGAAGATGCCGTCTGAGGTATCAGGGTTCCCATCACCGGCTGTGTCTTGCACAAAGAAGCCACTCTTCTCATAGTAGCCTTGGTAGACAGCCGTCACTATACCCCAAGTGTCAACATACTGATTCATGAGTGGGCTAGACCAACCATCTCCCTGAATCTCAGGAATGGAATAGTCTGGATTATCATAGGCCTGTAGCGTGCCAGGGGTAAAGCCTAACATAATCACAAACACACTCAGAAAGCAGACCGCCAGAAGCCTGCGTTTCTTTGTCTGCGTCATTTTCTTCTCTCTCTCCCTTCTAGAAATGTCATGACATCTTACAAGGTTGGGTTGTCTGACATTTGGTTGCAGCAGGTGTCTGGGTCCTATTTCTCTGTTGTGCCTAGATTTCCCGTATTTCGAAGCCCGGGACAGAATAAGATGATTCTTGAGTGATTTTCGAAGCTTATGTAGAAAAACCGGACTTGGCAAGAGACCGCCGAAATCAGGCCTTCTGAGCACGTTTCAACGGCATCACTGTGTGTTGTTCTGTTTCCGATATGCGCGTCAAGTGTCACTCAGTGGAGTCGGTAGGTTCCTCATCATCAGAAAGCGCGCCTTCTTCCCTGTCCTCGTAACTTCTGAAAGGCGCTGGAACGAGGTGACTGTCTTCTTCCAAGGGAGTGAGTAACCCTGTTCCTATGGCCTCTACCACCAGACTGTATGCCGTGAGCTCATCAGTGCCTGCCAAGACTAGCCTCTTGACTAGTTCATTTGGTGTTACTCCTTCACTGATGTCTGTTTCAGTCATCAAACGCTCAAGCGGTCTGTATCTTCTGGTCAGTTGCTCCCTATCAATGCCAGTGTACTTGTCTAAGAGGGAACCGTCAAGGCACTCGCCAAATATCTGGTCAATAGTTCTCTCAAACGCCCGGGTCCCTTCTGGACTCGTTGTCATTCGTGTGAGTATTTCTGTTTCATCGTCAAGCAAGGCCCCGATGCTCCTTCCGAAGGACTCGAGACTCTCGGTCTGCCCTGAAGAGGGAGAACCTGTCGTCATAACTGCACAGATCAGCATCTCTGTCTGCACTGCAGTGATTATCTCGGAGATGGGAATTGCGACCCAGAGTCGCTCCTCTTCTTTGAACTCGGACCTGAAGAGCGAAATGGCAGAGATGAAACCACTTACGAGTGCCTCCTCAAGTCCGCCCTTGAATACCTTAGAGTACACTGGGAGACCTGTATTTCGGTGAATGACAAAGAACCCGATGATGTTGTTGGCATCGTCAAATCGGGACTCATAGGCCAAAAGCTCTAGTTTCCTTTGAACAGTCTTCTTCTTGTATGCCCGACGTCCGAGCGCAACCGCTGTGACTAGAGCAATCAATGGACCTCCACCGGGCAGGAAAACCCAAGCATAGTATAGCACAGCAGCTGGGATATCGGATCCGACATTGAGTAGGATTGTCAATGTGAGTGTCTTGTAGTTCGTCTTTGAAATGGTGATGTTTAGGACATACCCGCCTGCTCCGGGCATCTCCATCCTCGCACTAAACAATCCATTGACTGCTGGAATCTGACCCGTGGACAGTACGTTTTGTTCATCTATGAAGTCGGTAATGTAATACGCGACATCGGCTTCCACGATGGATTCCTGAGTGTCATTTGCAATAAGCCTCAGTTCAATGTCAATGTGGCCGTATTCACTGGCCGAACGTGTCAGATTCAGTTCATAGCCAGTCGCGATGGCAATTGGAATTGCCTCAACAGTCATTATGAAGCTGAAAGTCTGAGGCTCAAAGCCGCGCTTCTGTAGGTGGAAAGTCGCATTCCTTTCGCCAAGGATTGAAGGTGTCAGAGTGAAATTATACCAGCCTTTTGATTGTGTTTGAAATGAGTAGAAGTTTCCAATGTCCGGAGATGGCGTGAACTGTGCACCCTCAACCCCCTCAATGAGATTCGAGTTGAAAAAGAAGGCCATATAGTAAGAACGCGTTAGGTAGAACACATCGGGTTTGCCTATGCAGTCAATTGTAGTAGGTGTTGATTTCACTTCAAACGTGTATGCTACATGAACGGATGCATAACCATGTTTGGAGAAGATTATGGATAATGAATAGTCACCAAGGTCACCTGTGGTGAAATTGAATTCGTAGAATCCGCCACCCGCATCCCTCCAACGAATCTCAAAGGGCGTG
>JAEORS010000165.1:0-4935 GCA_016840795.1 Candidatus Thorarchaeota archaeon
GAAGACCAAAGCCAGGGACGAGGTTGAGCAACTGGTTGACGAGATTGTCCGAGTCGAAATTGAGGGGGAAGAAAGACACATGGCCGCAGAGGATGCGGAAACGGCGGCATCGCTCGAGCCTCCAGCTGAACCCATAGTTTGGCTGCTCCCTTACGAAGACTATCTTCCGAAGGCCTTCATCAATAGGGACTGGTACATGGCCGAGGAACAAAGGCCAATGCTCTTTCCGCAGCTTCGAGAGCACTACTGGCCGCCAAATATGTCAACACCTGTGACAAAAGCCACGAAGTCCACAGATGCCTCGGGAGAGATTCGCCCCACGGTCTGGATTAATGGGGAGGCTGTGGGACGCTGGGAATTGGAGTCGCACGACGAAAAACAGAATGTAGTGTACAAAATCTATCGAGAAGTCCGTCCTAAGTATGGTAATATGATTTCTGAGAAAGCTTCAGAGTTGGAAGACTTCGTGAACACGCAGTTGGTTCCAATATCGAGCTCAAAATGAAGCGAGTTCCTCACCAACAGCTACCGAGTCTTTTCGAGTCATGCAAGTGCTCATGACTTAGAGGGTTGTCCTCTTCCACTCTCTTGAGGCGAACGTGATGAGAATAAGAAAGCACGCTGTCATCGGACTTCTTGCGGTGTTATTGATAGGCCTTATTGCAGCTCCTACGCCGGGAGCTGTTTCAACTTCTGAAAACGACAATGTCTTGCCCTTCTCATCAGAGTCGGATCAAACACTACGCCAAGAGAATCCACTTCGAGGTAAGGTCTTCAGCATATCTGCGGAGCCCAGCGAAGGAGTGCTCAATCCTATCAGGATACAGCAGTCAGGCTATCAGACAACGGAGTTGGCAAGAGGTAGTGCGGATGCAGGGGTCAGCACCACGCGGAACATCACCATTGATGAAACAGATGGATGGTTTGCGAATAACACAGCAGTTGAAGTTTCGAACCTAAAGCGCTTGTATTGTGTGAATGGAACATTCGACGATGGAACCGATCCATGGACGAATTATAGTATCGACGGCGGATCAAATACACAGATTCACTCTTACAATTCGTCAGGAGGTTATATTGTCTGCAGGAATATGGGCGACTGGAATCCCGCATTTGGAGGTTCTTATACTCACTCCTCTGGCACCGAGGTGGGATGGGAACAGATAGCAAACAACACACCTGCACAACTAAGCTTCAGACTAGAATTCGATTTTCAATACCCAACAGGGCCAATTGATCCAGATGGAGATGACACATTTGATGGAGATATAGGTGTCTTCTGGGAACTAGACTCAGATAATTTCTATGAGGGCTGGTATTGGCCTGTGCAGCAACTCGACTCAAGAGAAACATGGTACTCGGTCAGTCAGGAATATACACTCTCAGTTGCAGATAGCGAGTTGGCTGTACGTGTAGGTCTTTACATTGCTGGGGACGTCAGAGTGTACAACCTCGATTATGATGATGATCCACTGGGGGAGCCCGATGGCTGGGAGAATGCGCAGAATGTCACCTTGTACATAGACGATGTTGAATTCACAAGCATCGCCACCCCAGAATTCGAGATTGTCGAGCTGACCTTTCATGCTGGGGGGCTATCTTCTCCAATCACTGGGATGGGGACCGGATCAGCATCCATAGCCAATCCAGCCTTTTGGTCTGTGGATCCTCTAGAGGTTCAAATAACGGCAAACACTAGTGTGATCTTCACATACTCAGTCACAACACAATTCCATCGTTACATCAACTCATCTTGGACCAATGACCTATCAAAGCAGGGTGTTCAATACTCAGTCACAGCAGGTCAAAGTCCGGATCTGTCTCTCTTCACATATGTTACACCGTCAACGGAATATGATGATGTGACACTAGACTTACTGTATCCTGTAGATTGGGAGAATGCGACTGTACTTGACCCTCTGAGTACTGACATAACGGGTAATTGCCTTGTTTCCCCTGGCCGTATCCATGTGCCGAATAGCGAGATGGGCAGAAGTGGTTGGTGGGAGATAGAACTTCAATCCCCGAACTATGCACAGAACGTGTCAATTCAAGTTCAGGATGGGAGCACAGGGGAATGGTCCGAGAACTCCCTGTTTAGATCAGGCAACACCACGAGGACTCAGGTCGAGATAGGTACACTCGCTAATACTCCATCACAAGGCGACCCAGTGAACATAACGTGGACGATGCCTAGCGATACTGTTTGGGCGTTGGACTCGGTCACGACGATGACCAATGGGATAGTAAATAGTTCGTCATTCACTCTCGCAGGAGCCAATACCACTGCAGGGGAGTGGCAAGTTGAGGTAGCCTGGACAAACGGGACAGAGATTGCCTTCGATTTCACGTCCTTCGATATGTACCACAGTGCGTCTATTACGCCACACCAAGCAAGCGTTGATACTGACACTGGACAGCTGATTACAAACATGGTATACTTCGTTGATGTAGACACTGGAGACTATCTGATGGATGAGTCTGCTGTAATAGAGGGCAACTGGTCAGCCTCAACAATAGTCTTCACGCCAAACCTTGTGAAGAACTGGTGGGAGGCGGACTTCGATACATCCCTGCTTAGCTCCGGTCGATACGTGATAGTTGTCAATGCCTCAATGCCCTACTTTGAGAACGTATCATGTCAGTTCGTTATTACATCAACATACAGGACCGATTTCCAATTGACATCCGTAGGGGGCATCCCTGTAGAGGCCGGGCTCTACGACGTTGTCACTGTTGATGTACGATATGAGGTTGAGGGGGGATCTGGAATAGATGGTGCAACTATTAGTATGGACTACTCGGGGCCCGGTGGAGGTTTGACTCTTCTGAGTCAGATCAGTGGCAGTTCAGGTGAATATTCAATCAACATAACTAGCTCGATATCGGGAACTTACACAATAGCGCTCACAGGTTCGAAGGACTATCATCATAATGGATCAGACACGTTCACGCTGATAGTGGGGGAGATAGGGACTAATCTTTCTCTAACAAACGGCACTGCAGACTTCACGAGTCTGGGTACTGCATATAGGCTTGTTCTAGGATATACGAATAGCACAGGCTATGGCTTAGCGGGTGCGGACCTAAAAGTCGTTGATGTCACACCTAGTACTGGACTCATCTACGGAAATGCAACATATTCTGTGGACGGATACTACTCTATCCTGCTTGACTCAACCTCAGCCAGAACCTTCACGCTAGTAATCAGAGCAAATCTGACAAATCACGAAACGCAGTATGCGACTTTCACGATTACAGTGAGTGAGATCCCGTCAGTCTTGGTTGTTGATGCATCCACCGCAAGAATCTCAGTGGGCCGAAATCACACAATCCAATTCCTTTTTCAAGACGATCAGTCAAACGGACTGGAAGGGGCAACCATATACGCCCTGAGTCCGCCTGTTGGGGTCGTCGTCAACAGTCTCTTTGAGTTGTCAGGCGGCTACTACAGTATCACAGTTGAATCCTCGGAGACTGGCGCGTACCAGATGGCCTTCAGGGCGCACCTCGATGACTACCAGGACTCAACGGTTGGCTTCACACTCATTGTAGGATACGTGACCATGGAGATATCAAATGTACAAGGATTGACAGCGATTGAAGGACAGGAAGTCGAGTTGCGAGTAAGTGTTGTAGATGCTGATACTGGCGACCACGTAGTCGGGGCCACAGTCGAGTATCTGTTGATTGTCGGAGCAGAGGTAGGTACTCTCGAGGAAATGGTGGAAGTCAGTCCGGGTGTCTACGCTGCTAGTATCGTGATGCCAAGCTTTGAACATAATTCGACTCTTAGGATATTCGTTACCCTGGGTGATCATGAGCTACAAGGAGGAGTCTTTGAAGCTCGTATGATTCCACTTGAAAGCGAGGCTGCAGCACTGGGAAGAACTATTCAGCGGGTGTTCCCATTTGCGGTACTAGCTCTAGTGGCCGCGGTGGGTCTTGCGGGCCGTAGGACGTACATCAGGCGTGAGAGAGAGAGAAACCTTGAAGCAACAATTGTCAAGCGGCGCTTTGATGACGTACAGAGCCTCATCGGAGTCATTATACTCCATAAACACACCGGGATACCAATCTTCTCCAAGATGGTCAAGGGTGGTATCGACGAAATGCTCATCTCAGGTTTCATCACAGCGATTACAAACTTCAGAACTGAGTTCAAGGTCGATCAGGAGGAGGGCGCTCTTACTCCGATTTCAGACATTATCAGGACAGTGGCAACTGAGAATCTGATTTGTGCCTTCATCTCGTTGTCGGCCCCCTCTATAGCCCAGGAACTTAGAATGCTGGAGTTCGCAGAAACGGTTGGATTTGTCTTTGACACTATGTTCACCGAACCACCAATGATAGCTCTGGAAGATGGGACAGTCATGCAGTTCGAGGCACTCTTTGATGACGTCCTTGATGGTCGTCTTCTCAAGGAGTACAAGATGGCCGACCTCCGTGGATTTCCAAGAAAGACCAAATGCATTGCAGAACGCATCGATCGTATTGACAGCGATGGAGCATTTGAGCTAGGAGTACTTGCCAAGGAAATGACGTCTTGTGGCCTTGAAGAGGCACGTGTCTACAAGATGATAATGGAGGCAATCGAGAACAGCAACCTCGTTACGGCCAAGGTAGAGGAGATGCGGGTCAGCAAAGAAAGCGATACTGATTCAGATGTGGTTACGAGGTGGTAGTTCCACACCTCGAATTGCTTTCCAAGAAACAACTAAAACGATGCGTTCAGAAGGAGGAATGTGACGTCTAGTATTAGCGAGTTCGATCAGAAGGTTGTCCGCAAAGGCCTACTCCAGAGTGCTCTCAATGGAAAGGCCCGATGCTTGACCTGCAACCATCGGTGTCTTCTTGCTGAGAAGAAGAGGGGACTTTGCGGAACGCGTGTGAACCTAGACGGTACGATTCACACTCTAACGTACGGCAATATAT
>JAEORS010000166.1:0-4933 GCA_016840795.1 Candidatus Thorarchaeota archaeon
GTATGGTCCTTAAAGAGATTCCTTGTGCTCGGGAGAGGATATAGAGAGCCCCCCATCTGAAGACGAATGCAGATGGCCTCTTGATGCCTAAGCTAGACGTAGAGATCAGGCCGAGTCTTCCTTTCCGGTTCGATTTGACGACCTTCAAGTGCCGCAGAGAGCTTCTCATAGTATTCCAGCACTTTGGGTGTTAGAGTTGGCCGGACTTCTTTGAGTGCCTCATCAAAGTGCTTCATCTCAACCTTCCTTGCTTTCATCACAATCTTCTCGGGGGTTGAGCCTTCCGTGATGGCATTCATGACCGCAGTCCTCACTAGCCCTTCAATATCAGCGCCTGAGAAGTTCTCGGTCTTGGCTGCCAGCGTATCTAGGTCAAGGTCCTCAGACCCAGGGATGCCCTTTGCTGTAGTGTGAACCGCAAGTATCTCCTTCCTCGCGTCCAAGTCCGGTGCCGGCACATTAAGCAGAATGTCAAACCTACCTGGCCGCAGCATTGCAGGATCCATTATGTCTGGACGATTCGTAGCCCCAATCACTAGCACATTCTGCAATGTCTGGAGCCCATCAACCTCGGCCAGGAACTGGTTCACAATCCTCTGCGTCACTCCGGTCTCATCTTGTTGGCCCCGAACACTCAATAATGCGTCAATCTCATCAAAGAAGATGACACAAGGAGCTACTTGGCGTGCCTTCTTGAAAATCTCTCTCACTGCCCTCTCCGATTCTCCAACATACTTGTTGAACATCTCGGGTCCTTTGATGGAGATGAAGTTCGCTTCGCTGGTTGTGGCAATGGCCTTTGCAAGCAGAGTCTTCCCGGTACCTGGAGGACCATAGAGGAGTATCCCTTTCGGCGTCCTGATTTTCATTTCTTCGAATACATCAGGATGGCGGAGCGGTCCCTCGACCGACTCCCACAACGCTCTCTTGGCCTTCTGAAGACCTCCGATGTCGTCCCATTGCACATTGGGTCTCTCCACCAATACCTCTCTCAGCGCCGATGGCGATATCCCGGACAGCGCAGTTTCGAAGTCATTCTGGGTGACAAAGAGGTCTTGGAGAACGTCAGGAGGAATGTCGCCGGTGTCCGGATCTACATGCGGCAATGCTCTTCTGAGCGCTTCCATTGCAGCCTCTCTCGCAAGAGCTGCAAGGTCAGCACCAACAAATCCATGTGTTACTGCAGCCAGTTTTTCAATGTCCATACCTTCTTCCAAAGGCATAGATCGGGTATGGATTTGGAGTATTTCCAGTCGGCCTTGCCGGTCAGGCACGCCAATCTCGATTTCTCTGTCAAATCTACCGGGTCTTCTTAGTGCTTCGTCGACATCGTCAACGCGATTGGTGGCGCCGATGACTATTACTTGGCCTCTACCTGCAAGCCCATCCATCAATGCCAATAGCTGAGCAACTACTCTTCGTTCCACCTCACCAGTCACATCAGCACGTTTTGGAGCAATGCTGTCCAACTCATCGATGAAGATGATGCTCGGCGCGTTCTTCTCAGCTTCTTCAAATGCCTCTCTCAGCTTCTGTTCCGACTCTCCATAGAACTTGGACATGATTTCGGGGCCGTTGATGGTCTTGAAATTGGCCCCAGACTCATTTGCTACTGCCTTTGCTATGAGTGTCTTTCCTGTCCCGGGAGGTCCGTGGAGCAGCACTCCTTTTGGAGGTGTAATCCCTAGCCTCCTGAAGAGCTCAGGCGATTTCATCGGGAGCTCTACCATCTCTCTAATCTTCTGGATTTCCTTGCCCAGCCCACCGATATCTTCGTAGGTAATCTGTGGAACTGTAACTTCTTCTGGCTTAGCTGGCCTGGTCAGTACTTCCAGCTTCGTTTCTGATGTGATTTTCACGTGCTTGCCGGGTCCTACTGAAGTGGCAGTGAATTGAAGGCCCTGCCCAATGGAAGCTATTAGTATAATATCACCACGCGTCACTGGCCGATTCATTATCTGCTGTTTGATATAGTCCTCAAAACCTGGCTGAAATCTAACAGGTTGGCTGGGAGCAAGTACAACTCTCGTTGCTTCAGGTACGTTGACGGTTGCGACTTCCACCATTTCTCCCAGTTTGACTCCTGCATTGGATCTGATGAAACCATCCATCCTGACCATGTCAAGGATCTCGTCCTCTTTTAGGCTGGGCCAGCAGACAGCCACTGTTTCTTTTGCGCCTCTGAGCAACACATAATCCCCGGATCTCACGCCCAAGTGGTTTCGGACGTCTGTGTTCAATCTGACAATCCCGCGACCCTGATCCTTAGGCATGGCCGCTGCAACTTTCAGACGTATGGAAGTGTCCGCTTCTGACATTTTCTCTTCACCAACTCACTCGTTCCTCAATACTCTCTCTTCGTTCGTTATAGAGCTTCTCTCATCTGCCTTCACAAGCTTGACTTCAGCAACTCCATTTCGGCAGGAAACCACTGATTCATCCGGATCGATTTGGAAGTGGGTTTCATGCTCAGTCGTGCTTGAGCCAAGGTTGAGAGTTGCTTTGCTACCGGACACTTTGACTGTGATGTCGTCGTTTGCGCATCCACCTATGACGAGGATTACTAGGTCATCCAAGTCAATCCTCTCAATGTGGGGGCCCTCATATGTAAGGTCCATCTCCGATTCGTGAAGGTCTTCTGCTTGATTTTCCCAGAATCCCCCAATCCTGTTGCCGCCGTCTGGCATTCCAAATGTTCCAAAGAATTGCTCCATCATCTTGCGGAATATCTTCTGAAACTCATCATCATCAATCATTCAGTATGATTCCTCCCGCTTACATGCCCCCAGATAATGGTCATGCCCACAATGTTGCTGACCTACATGACAGTCTCTATCTGGGTACCAAGCGTTTCTGGAACAATTCCCGTTTTTCGATATATTAACCTTTGTTAATCTGCAGACGCTCGGTGGCTCTTCTACATGCTTGCTACCTTACGAATATCCTTAAGAAAGACAAAAGGGGCATGAAACACCATAGTGAAGGGGCGAAACAGATGGGTAACTGTTCTCTATGCGGTCAGGAAGACCTTACGTTTACCTGCCCATATTGCATGGGAGTATTTTGCACGGAACATCGTCTTCCAGAGAGTCATGGTTGCGCAGGTATGCAAAGAGCAAAAGACGAGGCCCGGAGGAAAATAGCCGATTCGTTTGCTGGGCAATACGAGGCTGACGACGAGGAATATGACAGGGACATCATCGGAAGGCGGAGGCTCCCAAAGAAGCGAGAAGTCACCAAGCGAAGATTCACGAGGTCGGAAGTGAGAGACCTCGGAATCGCCACAGTCATAATAATGTTGGTAGCGTTCTCTATGCTTGGAGGTATAGGAAGGGGGATTATCTTCGCTATCGCTGCTTTGCCAGGCTGGATCTTCTCACCTTTCTGGTGGTTCCTGCCAGCAATACTTGTCGTCTTCTGGTGTTCATTCATGGTCCACGAAATGGCTCACAAGTTTGTGTCTCAAAGATACGGAATGACTTCGGAGTTCAGAATGACCCCACAGGGTTACTACCTATCAGCGGTAGCGATTCTCTTTGGTATCCCCATCTTCGGCACTGGAACAATGATGACAGGTGGCGTTCGTAGCATGGACGACTTCGCAAAGTCAAGCCTGGCAGGTCCAGTCAGCAACTTGGTCATTGCGGGATTTCTTGTAGCAATTGCGGAGATCATTATTGCTACTGGCGGTTCTCTAATTGGACCGCTTGGTTTTCTGCTATCTTACGGGACAATCTTGAACGCCCTCCTTGGTCTGTTCAATATGATTCCCTTCAGAGGTTTTGATGGCGGTACAGTATACAGATGGGATAAGCGAGTTTGGGTAGTTGTAACAGCTTCTCTTTTCGTTCTACTCCTGATTGGGTATTTTGGCTTCCCCCTCCTTTGAGTAGCCATACCTGCGGAGTCTAAACACGTGAAAGTGATATAAGACTGCACATCACAGGACATCTAGGTGGAGCGTTCATGTCTGTGGATAAGGAGAAGACACTAGAACAGATTGATAGTCTCAAACAGACAGTAGCTGAAATCCTTGACGAGATTGATAGACTGTCTGGAGAAATCGATAGTCAGTCCAGCGAGGCTGAGCAGCTTCGCGCCGAAAAGCGTGAAGCAGAAGAGAAGATTTGGGCTGCCGAGGAGAAAGCTCAGAAAGCAGAGAGTGAACTGGAATCTCTCGGTGAACAGATGAAGACTGCAGAGGCAGAGATTGAAGCGTTGAAGAGTGACACTGCCAAGGATGAGCAGATTGAAACCCTTAGAAGGGAACGAGATGAGCTTCAAGCTGAGATGGACGAGATAACAGGGAAGCTAGAACGAGTGTCGGAGCTGTACAGGGAAACAGCGGCAGAGAAGGAGAAACTCGAAGAGAAGGTCGATGTAAGTGACCTGCTGGCAATATACATAGTCCTGATTGAGAATATATTCGGAGGAAAGCCACATGCCCGTGTCCTGTATACCCTGCACAACACAAAGACAGCAATCACTAGGAAGAATATTGAGTCAAGTACCGGGATAATGCCAACGGCTGTAATCAAAGCGATACACGACCTCCGAAATGCAGACCTTGTTTCTTACGATGAAGAGAGCCAAGAAGTCAAGCTGACAAAGGAGATAATGTGAGATCAGCCAACCCCTTAGTTCCCGGGACATACGAGCGAGCGTGAACCTTTGGCGAGAGTCAGATACCCCCCAAGCCTCAGGAAGCATGTTAGAAGATACAATCTACATGAGAAGCTCAGTTCGATTCTAGGACTGCTTGGAAAGGATGCTCAGAATGTACTGGACTGGGCTCAGAAAGAGGCTCGTAGAGAGTCTGATGACACTGACATCGGCAAGACCATCTTCCGTTTAATAGGATATACAGCTGCGATACAATTGGTTCAGAACAACCATGCTAGAGGAAGGCTCACTACGAAGAGTGAGGTCCGGT
>JAEORS010000167.1:0-4911 GCA_016840795.1 Candidatus Thorarchaeota archaeon
TCGAGTGATGGTTTCAGATATCGTGCTTGAGACCCCATTGCCTGAAGATGTTCGTGATGACATAAGCTATTACGCAGGATGTATTGGGGGTGCCATTCTCAAGGAGGAGTATCTCCAACTTATGCGTGATGTCGGATTTGAGGATGTCTGGATTGTGGAAGAAGCTGGTTGCGGTCCCGCAGTCAGCGCGAAGATTGCAGCCTATAAGCCCAAGTAGGGAGGAGTCATGATATGAGTTGTGATGAATTCAGTCTGAGCAATGACTGTTGTGCGAGCTCTGATTCAACCTGCTCTAACAACACTTCCAACGGTTGTAAACAGTCAGCGTCGAGCTTTCAGCGGTGTGATGACTCAGACTCGTATGAAGATAGATTATGGGTATTCTAAATCGTTGAAGGTAGGCAGACTGGCTCTTCTCTAAGCCAGTCTGATACTACCTTGAACTCACAAACTCCACGGCATCATAATCACAGATTACGGCACAGAGACCACAGCCATCACACTTCTCTGTGTTTACTAGAGCCTTGTCCTCTCTCATCTGTATGGCCACAAACCCGCCATCCGCACATGCAATAACGCACTTCTTACATCCGGTGCATTTGTCAGTTATCACTGAAGCGACCACTGGTGAGAGCTTGCTGAGGGCTTCCCATGTTGTTATTTTGGGCAAAGCCTTCCCAACTACCTCATTTATACTCGAGTATCCCTTACGCTCCATGAAAGAGTCTAGACCTGCAGTCATATCCTTGATGATACCATAACCGTACCACATTGCAGCTGTGCACACCTGTAGCGTCTTTGCTCCCGCCATCAGATACTCCGTTGCACTTCTCCAGTCTTCAATCCCCCCGATTCCAGAGATTGGGGTTTTAGGCAAGGCACGAGCAATCTGAGATACAAACCGAAGACCTATCGGCCTTACAGCTGGACCACAGAATCCACCATATGTGCTGAGTTGCTCCTTCAGATCAGGCCCATATGCAATTGGTATTGGAGTTGCAGTTTCCACATCGATACCAATGAGCGATTCTACCGTGTTGATGGCAGATAGTCCGTCTGCACCACCTCTAACAGCTGCTTCTGCAATCGGAACCATGTCCGTTACGTTGGGTGTGAGTTTCACCAACATAGGAAGGTCAGTTCCTTTCCTTGCTCCTCTGGTCACAGCCTCGACAAGACCTGGGTCCTGTCCAATGAACGCTCCCATATGTTTCTCAGGAGACCCATGTGGGCATGAGACGTTAAGCTCAATTCCATCCACACCTGTCTGGGTCATTATTTGAGCGAGTTTTGACCACCCATCTGGATCAGGACTACTCATGATACTTGCAATGAGCACAAAGTCATCTGGAGCTTCACGTTTGAGCTGGGGTATCCATTCCTCAGTCCAAATCGATAGGGGCTTTCTTGAAAGCAGCTCGATGTTATTCATTCCAATTGGCAAGTCGCCTCTTCGCAGCACGCCTAGTCTTGTACGTGGGTCCACTGTTGGCTCTTCTGTGACAGTCTTAAAGACGGCACCGCCCCATCCGAGTCTTGCCGCACGAAGCATATGTCTTGCATCCATCGTCGGGGGAGCAGACGAAAGCATGAATGGATTCTTGAAATTGATTCCGGCAAACTCTACTGCGAGCCTGTCACTGGGCATTTTCCTTATAATCCTCCAACACACTGGCAGTGCGCAGTCTTCCCCTAAAGTCTTTGTCTGATACCGAAACCCATGGATAACAGACTAGGCTAATCTTGAATGCTCTGATGTCGAATCGACTTCAGTGAAGCATTGGTCAGATAGTGACCGGTGAGAGGCTCTTGAGTGTTTTAGTAAATCCCTGGAGGGTTAGCTTCTTCTTCCTCTTCCTCCGACCACTCCTCGCCCTGAGGCAGACTCTGGAAACCAAGATCCTCCAGTCTGGTTATGGTCTTCTGTAGAATATCTGTGCTTTCAATGTCTGATAGGAGGAGTGCGTAGTTAGAAAGGATTCTCCTAAGTCCATGATGATAAACCGTCGGCACATTTGAAACTACGTCTTCTCCGATGTCAATCGCCTCGCGATATGCACTCTCTGACTCCGATGTTCGACCAGCTCGTTTCAGCAGGATGCCGAGGTTGTTGAGAGTTGAGATGACACCAGATTGGTGCAGGTCCTGCGACGTTCCCACAAGTTCCCGACGCAGTTGAAGCGCTTCTCTAAACGCATCCTCAGCCTCCGATGTCTTGCCTGCTTCGGCTAGCAGTATACCAAGATTGTTGAGTGTAGTGGCAACTCGGTGAAGAAAGAGCTCTGGAGACTTCTGCACAAGTCGTCTTCTGACCTCCAAAGCCTCCTGAAGGGTTTCTAGCGCTTCCGATGTTTCCCCAGTCCGTCTGAGCAGAACAGCAAGGTTGTTGAGGATGGTACCCCACAGGTCTGCAAAGAAGACAACCTCTGGAGACTTGTGGACAATCTCCCTTGCGATATCAAATGCTTCTCGATAGGCTTTTTCAGCCTCTGAGATTCTATCAGTCTGCCTCAGCAGAACGCCGAGGTTGTTGAGATTCCACGCCACTATATTCAGATGTTTGCCTGGGGAGTTGGCGATAAGTCTTCTATGTATGCGAAGAGCCTCCCGACATGCTTCTTCCGCCTCCGAGGTTCTATCAGTCTGCCTGAGCAGAACTGCATAGTCAAGGAGCGTCCAAGCAAGAAATGTCAAGAATACACCGGGAGTCTTCTCAGCAAGTTCTCTTGACATGGTCAGCGCCTCTTGATATTTCTCCTCAGCCTCCACGTACCTACCAATCTGCCTTAGAGGGAGTGCTAGATTAGTGAGTTGTAGCACCAAACCATGCGAGAACGCCTCTGGTTCCTTTTTGGTAAGTTTCCTTGTCAGCTGGATTGCCTCTCGAAATAGGTCAATTGCTTCATATGGTCTGCTGGTCGATTTCAGCAGTTCACCAACATTGTTACAGCAGCCTGCCGTACCCACTTCGATCTCTCGTTGTTCTTTGCCCAGCTCTCTGCAGATTCTGAGAGCTTCCCGTTGACTCTTTTCCGCCTCTGATGTCCTGCCTGTAATGAAAAACGCATTCCCTATTAAACTCAAAGAACCCGTGATGCCTCTTGTGACATCGGATGATGCTGTCCGGGCGGATTCTTGATATAGTTGATGTGCATCTGTGAGTGGCTTTAGAGCCTCTTCGGGTTTATAGATGCTTAACAGAAATCTACCGAATAATTGCAGAGTCAAAGCCATATCCTGGGGACGAAAACCAAAGGTCTTTCTATCAAGCTCCCTGTAGATCTTGAGAGACTCCCGGAAAGATTCTTCAGCCTCCGAGTCTCTCTGTGTCCTGTTTAGTAGGGCTCCAAGAAAGCTCAGCATTAGTGCAAGATGTACTAGGAGTTCGTCTGGAATCCTCTCACCGAACTCACGAAATGTTCCAAGGGCACTCAGAAGCACATGTTCCCCGTCTGCCACTCTGTTCATCCAAGTAAGAACCCCTCCTCTTAGCCCCTGCGCAATCGCTTGACCTTCCTTCGTGTCAATTCTGATTGCATCAACAAGTACGAGAGCATCAGAGAAGGCGTAGTTCCACCTCAAATCCATCACGGCTGACAGAGCTCTTGCTTCTGCATCTCTCTCCGACGCAAGTGCTCGAGCCGATATGGCCAGTCCAAGAAGAGCGTAGTCAGACTCAGCAGCCGATGACTTCTCGAGAAGTGTGGCCACCTCATCTGTTGAGGCCTGCAGCCGTTGGCCAAGTTCAGCTATGATTAGCTCTCTCGCTAGGTCGTGTAGCACCCAAGTCCCGTCCCCTCTGTCCTTGACAAAACTTAGTCGAATCAATCTGTCCCATCGGTCTGTTCTCATAGCAGGCGCAACTATGACCATTATCCGTCGATTGAAGAATGGGACAAGGCCTGCCTTCTCAACCAGCTCAAAGAGAGCCTCAGCTTGGCTGAAAAGTCTTCTCCATGTCTTGAGTCGCACGGCCTCAAGTGTGTCCGCTCGCATGTCTTCCACATCCTTGAGCGAGAGACCTCTGGACTCTGCAAGATCGCATATCGCACCTATCACGAAGGGATTCCCACCGCTCACACTAACAATCCTGTCCTGAAGCTCAGAGTCGGTTATCCCACGCTGCTCAAGGAGCTCGATGCAGCTCTCTCTGTCAAGCTCTGTGATCTCTGACTCCTCGATTCCCAGGTCCTCGCCTGCCTCGCTAGATAGGGCCTGCCTGCTCGCCACGACACCTACGCAGTTGGACAACGAACTTAGGAAAACGTACCAGAGCTCGGTTTCGGTGATCTCTCTGCCACGATAACGCCATCGGCATGTCTCATTGTTGACACGCTCTGAGTGATCCAGAAGGAACACAATTGGCCTCTCAGGGTTTTTGCGGTTGTTCATATCTTCTAGTAATGCTTCAAGAAATAGGAACTCCGCACGTCTTGGCTCCTTCCAGAGTATCTCCAGCAGTCGTTGGATGTAGTCCTTGCCAAGATGAGTCTTTAGCCACTCTCCCAGCTCACCATATCTTCCCTTCAGCTTCGGACCAACCTTGGCTCCAACTGCTCCGATAGCACTGCCGATACTTGCCAGAGAGCCAATGAATGGTATAGCCATCACTACTTCCTTCGCCCATTCTCGGCCTATCTCTTTCACCGGCTCTACTCCCTCGACAAATCGCTGTCTGATCTGCCAGAGAACGTCGAAACGTTTCAGATTCACCCCGAGAAGGACAGCTCCCTTAGCAATGACATTCAACCGGCGATAGAAATCATTGTACCGTTCACAGTCAAGATGGATGGTCTCATCAATCGTACTCTTCCAGTGGTCCAAGAGTGAGCTCTTTCCTATCCCCCCAATCCCACGAAGATGGAGGACGACGCTCCGTTCTTTGCAGCGCTCAAGTGCCTCGGCCATCCA
>JAEORS010000020.1:0-17686 GCA_016840795.1 Candidatus Thorarchaeota archaeon
GGTGGGGCTACGATGGGAATGACTGGGAGATATTCCTCTACGATGGCTCCTCTGTGATTCAACTCACTGACAATGATGTCGATGATGGCACATCACGAATCCATGATGGAATGGTCACGTGGGTGGGCTATGATGGTAACGACTACGAGATATTCCTAATGGGTGAACCTCTCGGGATTCCAAAGTTGGAACTGAAACTGAGTGGAGAGTTCGACTTCTTGTTGAAGGAGGAGATTCATTTCCAGCTGGCCGCTCTGCTGACAGACGCTTACACGGGAGTGCCTGTTTCCGGTGCAACGGTGACCTTTGACATCTACTACCCTGATGGCGTCATCTTGGTTTCGGGAACGTTGTTGGAAGATGCAGTGAACCCGGGCGTTTACATTCACGTGATGCCAGACACCATGAAAGACTTGAAGCTCCCGAAGGGGATCTACTTGGTGTATGCACGTGCTGTGTTGCCCAACGGGGCACAGGCAATCGATATGATTCAGTTTCACGTCGACCCACCGGGGGCGAGTGGCAACGGTGGCCTCTTGACTGAGGCACTGCTAGCTGGAAGTGTTCTTGGAGTGGTCGCCGTTGTGGCGATGATGTCACTCCGACGTAGAAGGATCAAGCTACCGGCGATTCAATCGTGACACTATGTATCGGGAGTGACTGTCGAGTATGGCACTCGGTAGTTCTCCCACCACAACCTCGAGATCGCAATTTCAGATTCCACCCGGTCCACCACCTCATCTCATAATGGTAGAGGAGGTGCAAGTCGCCTCCTAGGTGGAAGGGTGACTGAAATCATACTCTTGAAACAACCCTCTCTTTCAGAATCCTGATGGTATCCAATCCATTCTCTCGTAAGTTTCCAATGAATGGCAGACAGACATTCACTAAATCCACCTTGCCTTTGTACTCGGACAACCTCTCAATCACCACCTCTGGTGGTCCTGCAATTTCCTTGGAAAGAGCAGCATCTAGCCACTTCTCCTTCATTGGCCTAGTCATTGTTCTCTCCGTCCACTCTTGATTCAAAACGGCCTGTTTCCTGCTTTCATAATCCTCCTCATCTTCCCCGATAACAACCGCAGTTGTACCAACTGACCATCGCATCTCTTTGGAATCACGTCCGATTTCATCGCATGCGGCCTCAACACGCTCTCGTTTCTGAGCGAGTTCAACCGGTGTTGCTCCCACATAATCCAGTCCATCACCATATCTGGCGGCAGTCTCTTCAATCATGGGTGCATTCAGAGTCTTAGTTCCAATCCAGATTGGGACTCTCGGTTCTTGGATCGGCTTGGGGAGAAACATAGTGTCTTTGATACTGTAAAACCTACCATCGAAGCTAGGTCGCTCCTCAGTCCAGAGTAGGTTGATTATCTGAAGTGCCTCTCTGAGCTGTTGTATTCTCGTCTTAGAGGAAGGAAATGCATAGCCATACGCCTCGTATTCCGCGGCTTTCCATCCCGCTCCGATCCCCAAGTCCACTCTTCCATTGGATGCATTGTCTAGATTTGCCACAACCTTCGCAAGAAGTGCCGGATTCCTGTAGGACTGCGATGTTACCTGTGTGCCCAGAATGATACGTTCAGTCTGCGGTGTAAGCAATGCAATGGTTGTCCAAGCCTCGTAGCAGGGATTCTCGGTCCCTTTTGGATATCCAAAGAAATGATCCGAAACTGAGAATCTGTAGAAGTCTGCATCTTCTGACGCCTTGGCCAGCACCACAATATCCTCATAGGAATATCCCACGTGCGGCTCAATGTGGATACATATCTTCATTATAGTCACCGAACAATCCGTTTCTCAAATTGACTGATTCATCTGCCATTCTGGGAAACATTTCTCTCTCCTCTTAACAAGAAACATCAAAGCAAGCAGACCATTTCAAGCCTGGCTTCATTCTGAATCTCGCCCTCTCAGCCAATTCACATCTCTTCCTGCCAAACCTTATCTCATCTCATGACCGAACTTGCACACAAGCTGGGAACTACTGTGGACGAGTTTCATAGCGACTTGAAACCATATTCTGAAGAAGAGTTGCGAGGATTTGTCAAGAGGAGAATGCGCATTGGCGGAGCGATGTGTGTTGTAGTTCCACTTCTACTCTTCACGATGCTCCTGACACGCTTTGCATTACCAGGGAGCATTATGATGATTGTGCCCATAGCACTCTTCGCGATTGGGTTTCTTGGCATGGCGATTGTTGCATACTATGGTGCGGGGAGTTCTATGTTGTTTCGCGGCATGAATGTTCTCCGTCAAATGTCCCCTCCGGAGCCATTCATCGAGGGAAAGATCGCGGTCTTGAACAAGGACCCGGTGTACGCTATAGCTCAATGGGGGTCGAACGTAGTCTTCCTTGTCGGGTTCTATGAGTCTGAGAGATCTTTTGACAGGAGTGTTGTACTTCCAAGAGTGATATGGAAGTGGGAGTATAACCATCCAATTGGGGATGTCAAAGTCGCAAGAAGAGAAGACGATTTCGCATTTCCAGTTGATAGAGATACATACTACAAAGGGAGAGGGATTCTGTATTCACTTCTTTTGGAACAGACTACAATAGTGACCATTCAGAAGAGCTACACAGATGAGCAACTGAATCAAATCGCGGATAGACTTACCCAAGAAGTAGTAGCGTATGGATCTGGCCACTTGACTGATGATGGGTTCAAATGAGCCCAGGTTTAGGAGAGGCGTGTTGGCAAATCTCGTCCGGCCCGCTTTCTTGTTCCTAGCACAGCACTGCTGAATGCCCCCACTCTCAGGAAGGCGTTTATCTCAGGAGTCACTACGGAGAGTGTGACTGATGATGAGTTCGTCCGAATTGGAGAAGAATACATTCGTGAAGATTAGAGCTATGGCACTTGTCTTTCTCGTTTATGCCATCGTGCCACCTCTACTTGCCCTCATGTTTCCAGAATCGGGACTTCCTGCGAGTACAGAGACCTCTCTCTTGTCATTGGTGATGCTTCTACTAATGCCCTTTGAGATTATACTCATCTACGTCTTCTACCGCTACTTCGCCAGGAATCCTAGGTTCAAGAGTCTTGTAGGTCCGGCCGCTCTCATGTATGTACTTGCAACGACTCCCTCGATCTACGCGTTCGTAATCGGAATGACCGACTCGGCATTGAGAATGATTGCCATACCGCTGGGAATGATGTTCTCCATTGTGGGGCTTTGGCTTGCGCTTATGCTGTTGTCCAAGATTCCGAGGATTCAACATACTTTTGACTACTGAAACGTTCCAGTTGAAATCTCGCCAAGTCCACCACTTCTTATGTTGTCACATCAAGACTATATACAGGTCATGTGGCCTGAGATGTGAGTTGATTCGATGGTTGACCAGGGAACCTGGGAGGACACTATGCTCCAAGAACTAGAACTTCCGAATGGAGTCATAGCAGCCAACCGAGTTATGCGGGCGGCTACTTGGATGGGACAAGCAGAAGAAGATGGAACATGCGGAGACACCATCTGCGAAACGTATAGTAAAATCAGAGCAGGTGTTGTGGTGACTGGTTTTCAATATGTGATGCACGAGGGACAGGCAGTTCGGCGGATGATCTCCAATTCAAAGCCCGCAGATGTTGGAGGTCTAAGACGCCTAGTCGGCGCAATTCATTCTTCGGGCGGTCTAGCAGCAGCTCAATTGGTTCATTGCGGGAGTAGGAGCTTCCCGAAATACTCAGGCCACGACATCTTCGGACCCAGTGACATGGAAGTCCCTCAACAGAAGGGCAACGCTGTTAGAGTGAAGGCAATGACAGTGGAGCATGTCGAAAGAGTCACTCAGGCCTATGCGAATGCGGCACTGCGTGCGGTCGAAGCAGGATTTGATTTGATTGAGCTTCACGGAGCTCATCATTACGGGCTTTGGCAATTCTTTGACCCTGCGTACAACAAGCGCCCAGTAAATGATCCATATACAGGATCGACAATCGAGGGACGTAGCAAAGCAATGGTGGATGCTGTAAGAGCTGTGAAGAATGCGGTCGATATTCCAATCCAGGTCAAGGTGGATTCAAGCTCGAAAACGGTCAGGCCGGAAGAAGTAGGTGAGCTGACAAAGGAACTTGCAGAAGCGGGGGCATATTGTGTGATATTCAGTGGACCTGACGCGACTCAAGACCCCAAAGATGCAGGTGAGGCGTATTTCTTGGATGATGCAATGACTATCCGTTCGATTGCACGTGACTGTGGCCTCTTATTCGGATTGGTAGGTGGAATCCGGTCTCCAGAAACCGTGGTGAAGCTACTAACGGGGAATGGAGATTCCGCAGCTGCTTTTGATGTGATTCAGCTTAGTCGTCCACTGATTAGTGAGCCAGCGCTTCTACACCGTTGGACTGAGGAAGCGAAAGTTGATCAGCAAGAGCCTGCTCGATGTATCTCCTGCAACGGTTGTTTTGGGGCGGGGCTCAAAGGGAAAGTAAGGTGCATTCAGTTCGAATGAGAGTAGTACTGGGAACCAGCAGAGAGTTTTCTACCATCAGGGAGCTGGGGTATCCCAAGCACGACTAAAGACACCTAAACTCGGATAAGAACCAAGATGGCACGTACACCGAATCTCACTCCGCCCACGATCTCTTTCAATCAAACGGACTCTACTAGTTTTCTTCCAGCAATCAACGCATAGCCAGCCTTCTTCTCTAGTTCGATGTTGACTTCCCGGTCAATCTTCCGTATTCTCCCATAGCGGGAGTCAGTAATCATCTTGCGCATAATCTTGCCTAGACTTCGGAAAACAAAAGAAAGAGTCTTGCGCAGACCTAGGTCTCCTTTCGTGCGTGGTATATCAGGTGCCAGAACCAGAAGGGCCTTCTTGACGAACTTGACAGAAAACAGCAGGAAGATACCTAGAGCTAGGTCTGTTTCCGTCCTATCCTCTACGCCATTCCTTTCCAATCGATATGTCCTGCTCTCCCCCATTCCTGCGTTTGAAGACAAGAACAAGAATCATTCCCAAGATGAACATGATTGGCAACGGTACATAGAGAGGAACTAATGGATCCCCAGACCAGTTAATTGAGTAGACCAGTGCGACAGACACGAAAACTGGCTGTAGCTCTGCAAGAATTCCAATGAGGATTGTCTTTCGTGCAGTAGTGAGTCCCAAACAGAGTCTAGCCAAGAACAATGCAAACGCAAGCCGTAGAATCGTATACGGAAGTGTGTCTAGAGGATTCCAGAGTCTGAATCCCGAGTACCAGCTAGATTCTATGTAGTCCCAAGTCATTGCTCGAATTGAGTCAGGCCCGGGGCCAACGTCTATTCGATATGCAAAGGGCAGGATTAGGGCTAGTATGATCATGACTGCAGCTATGACCGAAAGGACAAGGGTGTGTTCCGAGGTTGTTTTACTCGTTTTTCTGCCCTCCAATAGACCTCAACTGAACGATTCCGTTGACTGCTCAACTCATAATCGTTTATGTCAACGCCAAGCTATAGATACAAGCATCAACAAACTCGATTCTCACTTGGCCAACCATCCTCTATCGATTCCGAAAAGCCAATAATGTCTGACTCTCTATGAGAGAAGCAAGACTATGCCATCTGAACTTTCCATTCCCTTGGATAAGGCAATTGAGCTGTGCATTGCTCACAGGGAGAGAAAGGGGGTTCGCATATTCAGTCAATGCTGGGGTTGTGTCAAGTATTCCAAGGAGATACCAGAGAAGATGTGTTTTTACAAGCCTCCTACACATGATGGATGCAAATTCGTCAACAGACTGTTTGAATCGGGAGGGCAATGACCGAGAGAGCAATCTTCGAGTCTCGCCCGGTCCACGATTCTTCATGTTGTCTATTCGTCTTGCTCTTCGAGTAGTCTCTCTACAGATCTCTTGATTATCTCTTTCAGCACAGAGATATCTACGTCGGCGAGTTTGTTTATGTAGAGACAGGACTTGCCAACTCGATGCTTCCCAAGTTTTCCCAGAAGATCACTGTACTCATCAAAGCCGGTCATGATGTAGACCGATAGACTACTTTTGCGTGGCGATAATCCTGTGACCGGCATGTCGCCCTCACGGCCACTCTCATACTTGTAGTGATATGAGCCAAAGCCGACAATACTTGGACCCCACATGACAGGTTCTTCATTGGTGATTTCCCCCATAATCTTTAGAAGCTCTAATCCATCCTCTCTTCTCTGC
The DNA here is from genome assembly GCA_016840795.1 of Candidatus Thorarchaeota archaeon. Classification (GTDB taxonomy): domain Archaea; phylum Asgardarchaeota; class Thorarchaeia; order Thorarchaeales; family Thorarchaeaceae; genus SMTZ1-83. The sequence goes on from JAEORS010000020.1 coordinate 6,159, forward strand.
GGATGCTCAACCGCGTCCAAGAAGTCTTTCACCTTCGCGTCCGTTGGTCTTGTCTTGGGTTCGCTCATAATGGCAGTTCAACCCATGCATGTTAAAACGGTTCCTTTGGGTGAACGAGAGCTGCAACAGTTGCATTTATGCAACCGAAGTCGGGTTTTACTGTCCACCATTCTCATTCTACGATTTGTTTCTCTCGACGCTGAAGACCTTCGAACAGTTCTGGCAGATCACAGTCCCATCTTCTCGGATTTTGTCATCCGTGTATCGGTAAGCCGCCCCACAGTGCGGACACATCTCCCCAGCGGGCTTGACCTTCACTTCCTCGACCTTGAAGCTCCATCCCTTCTTTTCTGCAAGTTCACGGATTGCATCGGTCATGTTCTTCGTAAAAGAATCGAATCTACCAGCCCCGATTAGTGACATTGACCCTCCTGCATACATGATTGACAGCTCACAACGCGCTTCCAACTCACTGTGGTCGAGTGTAGTGATGACGGAGTACACAGCTGTTTCCGGAATTCCAATCGATTCGTGGAGGAATATACCAATGGTTCGTTCGTGAATCTGCCAGATTCGCCGGTAGTCGTTTGCATAGCTGGCCTTGATGAACTCGACTAAGTCTTCGACCTCGGATACGCCCTCTAGCTGTATTCTAATCATCTAGCAACAGTTCCCCTGACATTCGCCTAGGTAAAGTCAGCCAGTTTATTGCTGTTGTGGCCCACCCAAACCTTATCTCGTGGTTGTTATGGTGTGGTCTGTCGCTCTACCCGAACGGAGGCCACCTCGATTATGCACAAGCTTCTACTTGAGATACCGTCAAGACTCGATACAGAAAGACTAGTTCTTAGAAGGTATGAGAAGGGTGATGGAGAACATCTCTTCGCATTGCTAGAGAGGGGCAACAATCGAAAACTGCTCGAAGAGCATCTAGATGAAGCCAAAGAGGTCCTAACCTTGGAAGATGCGGAGATCAAGGTGCGTGAACATGCAGCAGAATGGATATCGCGAGAAAGGTTCGTTATGGGAATCTGGCACAAGGAGAGTGAGGTATTCACGGGAGAGATCTGGATAGAGCCGAAGAACTGGGATGTTCCGTCATTCGAATTGGGGTACTACATCGATCCAGCCCGTGAAGGAGAGGGACTCGCAACAGAGGCAGCCAGACGGTCAGTCAAGTTTCTCTTTGACGGCTTGAAGGCACACAAGGTGATCATCATCACGCGTGATGCAAATGAGAAGAGTTGGAAACTGGCGGAACGCTTGGGGTTCAAGAGAGAAGGGCATCTACGAGAGTGCGGAGTAAAGGACGGCGAACGCTGGGGTCTATATCACTACGGATTGCTCAGAGATGAGACCAAGAATGAGTGAAAGCTGTCGGAACTTGGAGTATACCTAGCATATTATCTTAAGTAACCTCGAATGCAAGAACCCCGGTACGTGATACAAACAAACAAGTTTGATACCCACATTTCTGATGTACTAAAGGTGATGCAAATTGCAGTTCGCACAACCCGAATACATGGACACATTCTTCCAGTACATATTCGGCTTCTTTGACCAGCTCTTCTCGACTCCGTTACAGCCCTATATTCCATGGGGCCCTGGCGACTGGTTCTTCGTCATCTACACGCTATTCTGGATTGCTGTGGTCGTAGTAGTTCGGAGACGCAGTGGCGGCGGTCGGGGCAGAACGTATCAAGTGTAACAAATCTGAACCATGTGGAATGAATGTTGTCGGCCAAATCATAGAGACCAGGGGGAGTCCATTCTCCGCCACACTTGGTATTCGAATTCAAGGACACTTCTGCGTGCAAGAAATGCTTAGGAGTTGACGGGTGCGAAGAGAGGGTAAGTCGGTTCCGGAAGAGACCTTGATTTTACTTCCTCCTCCTTTACCTGTTGAAACACTCTTGATGTTTCCATCCATAATCGCAGCTTGTCTATGTGCCCCCGCATCTGGATAGCACTCTCTGCATGACTCAACGAGAAGGACCTAGGAACGATGAGCCTCTCCGACATGTGGGCCCTATAGAAGTGTGCCTCAAACCCTTCTGCGTTGATCTTTCGGGCTCTCTCACCCACGCGTAGAATGAGGTCCAAATCATCTTCTGTTTCCAGACTCATATAGTAGGCACGTCCGACCGGCTGTGATCTGTCAACGAACTTGACGACTCGTGTGCCCATCGGGAATCGAGTGTTGACACAGGACTGGCATCTCAATTTACCTTCGTTTGAGGATGAGTCATAGACTATCTGGACATTGATTCTGGAACCACATGCGCCACATCTAACAGTCATTCGGTCATCACCAAGACACCATCTTATCGATACTTAGTGTCCAAGACAGATGAATCACAGAACTTGAGATGTTATGTTGTCCAGGTGTTACACGGTATTGCTGCTGCATGAGCATAGATTGGCATCTGGATAGGCGCAGAGTTCAAATCTTGCGGTCCCAACAACACCCCCGATGAGTGAAGATTGCTCAAGTTTTGAAACCCCCCTGCAAGAAATCAGACTAGACAGCATTCCATCTGATGGCTTGATTATAGACATTGGAGGTGGCGGGGAGGGGCTGCTCTCAAGACTGGAGAAGGACAGAGTCTGTGTGGTAGACATCAGCCTGAACAAGATTAGGGAGGCACATATCTACGGGGCTCCTGCACAATGGGTCGTTTCTGATGGGAGTCAACTCTGCTTTCGAACTGGATCCTTCGATATTGCTACACTTTGGTTCTCACTTGGGTACATGAGAGGTTGGAATAGAAAGAAACTGGTCATGAGTGAGATTAGGAGAGTGCTGAAACAAGAGGGAATACTATCCGTTCTCGGTGCCAAGATAGTCTGTCCAGAAGATAGATTTCTCTTCAACGCAAAGTTCACGTTCCCAGATGGAGATGTGTCCCAAGTCGGGTACAGGCTTGCTGGAAATCAGAACCAGACTCTAGAATCCACTGTCAGAGCTCTAGAAGACTCTGGTCTTGTGATTCTGGAGAGATGTGACAATGGACACTGGTTCAAGATACTGGGCCAGCCGAGTATATGAGAGGTGACAAAGGGCTTTGCGTTCCAAAAGCTTAAAGTGCAGACCACATGTCTGAGCGGCCAACTCAGAAGCCAGGTAGAAAAACATGAGCCTCGCAGTTTGGTGGAGACGTGGTAGCAAACCCGGACTCATCTTGATATTCATAGGGATTGCAGGACTGGTGCAGATTCCAATCCTGTGGCATGCACAAGCATACGTTCAAGTCCTAAGCGCGGAACTCCAGCTAATTGTTGCACTGGGGGCTACTGTAGTCTTGGCTGGTGGCTATATCCTGATGGCGGAAGCCATGTATCGCTGGGCCCACTCAGTCGCAAGGAGGAAGACCAGGAAACGGCTGAGAGCCAAAGGCGGCAGGATTGCGTGGCTTTCTGAATTCGCTCGCTCCAGGACGGACATGCCAGCATTCGTTGGAGTGGCTCTGTTGACATGCATCTTTCTGATGTTCTACTTCATCCCTTTCGCAATAGCAGATGGTGTGAATCTGCCATCACCATTGGCCACCCTAGCCTTTCTAGACTCACTCTTTGTCTACCCACTTGCAGTAAACTCTGCGGCAATTCTAGCGGCCTTGGTCGCCAGCTTCATGAATCACAAGATTAGGTGAGATTGCTCCCGCTATCTTTATATCCGGAAGCCAAAAGGCTTGAAAACGAAAGCGTGCCGCGGTAGATCAGCCAGGGAGATCGCACGGCTGAAGACCGTGTTGTCCGCGGTTCAAATCCGCGCCGCGGCACCAATTGCCATCACTTTTAGGCAGTCATCCTTACATACGCTTGTGGATTGAGGGAGAAGAAGGATGACTGAAGCTTGGGGCTTGCTTCCGCTGGCGGCGGATGAGAGCGATTGCATCATGGTGCTACTATCGATGTTTGTTCTTGTCGTGCTAGTTGTCAGTATCTTCCTAGTATTCTCCACCGAGGTTGCCCTGCTTGTGAGTGCCATGATTCTGGTAGCATTTCTATACGCTCTCATGGAGAATAGAAGGATGTCAAAATCTCATGCTGAACAGCCGAAAAAGAGAATGGTGGGGACTTGAAGTCCCCAAAGTAGACAATCAGTCTTCAGACTCTTGGTATCCATCGTGATAGACCCTGTAGTTTGGATTCTGGTTCGAAACCAGCTTCGTGCGCCGACGTGGCCTCCTCAAGGATTTCTTGCTCCAGTCACCTTGCCACCAAAGCCCTCTACCACGATTGAGATACATGGGCACCTTTATGGATGCCACAATGAGTCTCCATGCACTGGTCACCACGATCATGAAGATGATGAACATCCAGATCCAGTCAAATGGTATGAAAGGTATCTCGTTCTGAACGAAGAACTCGGTCAGGTTGAATAGACTCCACGTACCGTTGTTGTTGACCCAAGCATACTCCAATGGGAACCCAACGTTAATTAGAACCGTCGAGAACAGAATCCAGACGACCCCTAGGCCAGCCTCAAAGATTAGGTTGACGTTGTTCTCACCAGCAACTAGGAATAGTGCTCCTTTCAACGCTCCTACGAACAGCAATCCAGCCACCGCACCAACAAATGGTGCGAATGCTGACGAGTAGAGCATCTGGAGTTGTGGCATGAGAATGAAGAACCCGAAACCAACTCCAAACACGAGTTCTCCAGCTGCATCAGAACGCGCCTTGGGCTTGAAACCCTCAGTCCCAATCCCGAAGAAACTCTCCAGGAGTGTCTTCTCTGAAGGCATCTTGTTTCTGTCTGCAAGCGAAATGCCTCCGAATATGAGAAGAACGAAGATGATGTTGACGAGGATGCTGATGGGGAGGCTGAATGGCCAGTTCTCAACCGAAGCAATGATACCGATTGGAACCAGGATAGCGGCTCCAATCACATAGGCCGCTATTGAGAAGGCAATCCCGAAACCCACGAGCACTCCCAAGATCCGTAGCACCGGCTGTGTGTACTCCGACGGAACCGGCCCGACTTTCTTTCCTGTCCCGGCATACTCGTTGGCTGCAGCCTTCGGGTCGCCCATTCGTTCAATGGCCATCAGTGCAGAGCCTGCAGTCATTTGTCCCCCGCCGACTGCCTCAGCCTCTTCGATTAGATGAGTACGCATTTCCATAAGCAAGTCCTCACTAGCCAAGGGCAAGTAGACTTTCACTCTCTCCAAGTATTCCTCTATTAGCTTCATTGGGTCCTTAGTCATTGCATTCCAACCCCCGTTGTGATTTCATTCATTTCACGTGATAGTACGTCCCAGGTCCTTGACATCATCTCGAGAGCGCGACGTCCCTCATCGGACAGGGCGTAGTATTTTTTGGGTCTGGTTTCGATTTCATAATCCCATTCAGAGTGAAGCAGGCCCCGCTTCTCCATCCTGCGGAGTAGCGGGTATACTGTCCCCTGCTCAAGCTGCAGGAAAGAAACCTTCTGTTCTAGTCGTTTCACCAGCTCATAGCCGTAGGCTGGCTCTCTCTTGAGAAGGGCAAGTATAGCTAGTGTTACAGCGCCGCGCTTCACTTCCTTAGCCCACCTGTCCATTTCTTGATCTGCCTTCGACATTTGATTCACCAGTGTTGTTTCCGTGTTTCGTTGTGTACATGTGTATCACACACTATTTGTTATATACTATGTATGATATACTATGTATTACTTAATAAAGCTTGCTAGGTGAGCAAAGTCAAACGCGATATGTCAAGAAGAGAAGTCATGTATCCTCATTTGGCCCCTTGTCATCAGCAGCATAATGGTTGGGCCGTTGATGCCAAGTAGAAAGACGAGACCACAACATAATGGTGAATGGGACCTTTATCTCGGCCGCGTCAGTCTTCTTTCCTTCTTGTTCCACCGGGGGTCCGCGTGTTCGGAAATGCGCGTCTTTGTCAGACGGAAACTTGAAACTGGTGTGAACAAAGCCGTCTCGTCGGATCCAGGGGGTTTCTCTGAAATCTACAGCTATCACTTCGGCGCGCGTAGGTGTTCTCTTGAGAGCTTCATCAGCGGAGTACTTCTGCTTTCGATCGATAATCTCAGAAACGAAAACCAGAGCAATGTACACCAAAATCAGTGCTCGAAGCATATCGGTTTTCCTACTGGACTACCCAGTTTGAAGCCATCCTCATGCGTATGTTCTCAGCTTCAGCCTTAAACCTTCGCTCGGACAAGGAGCGCTTTGATAGTCAGCGCAACTGCTCAAGGAACAGTGAAACCGCAAGTATATCTGAGAGAAACAGGGGAGAATCAGACAGCCAGTCTGTGGGTGCTCATGATGGATAGTGACAGGGTCATAGTTGGCGTGAAGTTGCTCTCTCCCGGTGCGAAGATTCCTAGGCTTGCAAATGAGGGAGATGTGGCATTCGATCTATATTCAGTTGTGGACCATGTTCTCGAACCCGGTGCAAGGTATGCTGTGCCCACCGGCATCTCTGTTGAAATACCTCCGGGTTATGAAGGACAAGTCAGACCAAGAAGCGGGCTCGCGTTGGAGCACGGGGTGACTGTGCTAAATGCTCCTGGCACAATTGACAGTGGATACCGTGGTGAGGTGAAGTCTGTCCTAATCAACCATGGGAATGAACCGTTCAAGATTACCAAGGGAATGCGGATCAGTCAGCTGGCGATTCGTCGAGTGCCTAAGGCGCTCCTAGAGGTTGTTGAAACCCTTGAAGAGTCCGAACGTGGAGAGGGGGGTTTCGGAAGCACGGGGCTAGACTAGTGTGCCAGCCACGTCGCAACGTTTTTAATCGTCGGCCTCGGTGATGACGAACTTGAATGGGCCGGTGGTCTAGCCCGGCTATGAGTAGATTGGAGTCAATCCAATTAGCTAGAAAATACCGCATTGACATGCGAGCCTGACTTCCACGCACGCTCAAACGTGCGGTGGTCACGTGTTCAAATCACGTCCGGCCCACCATCTATTTCTCGTTCGACGCTGATTCTCTTATGCCAAAGTAACCCATTCTTTTTGAAGCTCTAACATTTCATCTAGAAATGCATTGATGAGGTGTTTGCGTGGAAAATTCGGGTCTGCTTGAAGAGCCTGCACGGCATAATCTCTAGACTTGTTGAGAATGGCTTCTACCACTGAATCTTGAACACCGACTTCTTCTCTAAGTAGATCGACCAGTGGTTCTGGATATTCTCCAAGCTCTATTCCATGTACTCCTGATCTATTGACAACTGCTGGGCACTCAACAATTGAATCTTGGGGAAGATTGGAGATTATGCCGTCATTTGGGAGATTCACTGACAACTCATGATGATTGCTATCTGACAGGATGCCTTCTATTATTGGAATTGCTCGTTCGTCATCAGGTTTCACTGCTTTGTGTCCCTTTTTTCTTCTAAGATTGTAGCGAATCTGAAACCCTTTGAACCAGAGATATTTCCGATAGACAGAGTAGAAATTCTTGATACCTCTCAAATTGGCAACTTCTCTTGCCCATCCTATATACTCACCATAATGAGAATCGGTAGTATACGGCATGAATCCGAAGTTTTCCAGAATGTAGATTGTTAGATCAACTGGACGCGCCAGCCTTGATGTTAGGCTCCATCTCCATCTATTGAGGAACTTGACGCCCCTTCGCCGAATCTCAGGAATCAGATCCTTATCTGTATCCTTATGTCTAGCTTTGATTATGGACCCCATGTGATTCAATCCTCCACACCATAGGTCCATCTTGTCAAAAGGGATTTTCAGAATCCTCGGAAGAAGATCCTCGGCAAAATCAATCTCATGACAAAGACCGACCACCTTCAGATTAGGATATGCTCTTTCAATGGCCAAGAGGATTCTAGACATTGGATTGGAGTAGTTTATGAAAACAGCATAAGGACAGAGTCTGTTGATATCTTCACAGATGTCAAGTATAGGTGGAACTATCCGAAATGAATGGAACATCCCTCCAGGCCCCCCGTTTTCCCCGTAGACCTGAGAGCTTCCATACTTCCATGGAATCTTCATATCCAAGTTCCACCAATAGAACCTTGGGCCCACTTCAATGGAGTTGATTACGAAATCTGCTCCCCTCAAAGCTTCTTCACGTTTGGTTGTAGATTCCAACGTGAAATTCAGATTATCATGATCGATCTTTGCTTGACATGCTTCTCTCGCTAATTCCAGATTATCGGCGTTTATATCAAGCAAACTCACATGAGCCCCCTCTAGAATATCAGAATTGAATATGCTTCCGCAAGTTCCTAGACCGAACTGTAGACTTCCAGCACCAATTACTACAATCTTTGTAGATGACATCAGAAGCTCACTTCTTGGACTTCACATTAAGCTATCTCACGTGAAGTGCGAACATCTAGCGTAATTAAGTAATTCATGGAAACAGTGCGATGGCCACGGGTTCAAATCACATCCGGCCCACCAACTCTAGTCTGGATCGTCTCCGAGTGACATTCTCCGAAATGAGATGTCACCAGGCTTTGGCCTTTGCTGTCAAGAATGGATAGATTTCGAATAATCAGACACCATCGACCACGTGGCTTCGGTCGGGAGGTATCTACGACTTCTTAAAGCATTGTAGTTCCCGACTAGAAGAACATCCCGGCTCGCTCAGGATACCGTTTTCTGAACGTAGTTCTTGCAGAACGGTCGAGTGATTCCTGAATTCGCAGGATTTCTGGACTGAGGGACCCGAGGTTCGGTCTGTGGAGAATGGGACCACTAAGAAGGTGTTCAACGGAACTTCCTCTGACCTTCGAGGGGCTCATAGGTTCTCTCTTGATCACTTCACCAAAATCAAACCTTGGCCTACTTGAGTCGGTCAACGATTCGATGATTCTCCGTATGTCAACATCAGACAATGGCCTTAAACCAAACTCAGGGGTCGACTTCAGCGACTTGACCACGTTGTCGTCTTTGGTCATCTCAACGCCCGAGCCGGTGAACTCGAAAGGGTTTAGAGATATCAGCTTAAGCTGGAAGACAGAGTCAGGTCCAACAACTAGCATCTCGCCTCTAGGAGTATGCATGACCCTCCAGTTTCGTGGGTGCTTCTCATATCGTTCCAGAATACGAGGGACTATGTCCTCTACTGGCTCTACTTTGGTCACCATTCTTCAATAGAATATCCGCTGGTGGACTGATAATAGTGTTGTTTCGGACAGAAACAGTGCTACCTCGCTTGATTAACCTAGGACACGCTAGTACAGCGGCAAGAAGTCGCTGACCATATTCTAAGGCCGCATCACCAAGGCTTCTCCAATTGAGGGCTCCGTTTCCACAGTTCCGCGAATCAGGTTCCCCTCTGAGCCAAGTCTTGCCATAATTTGTGTGATGTGATGATCTATCTCCTGAGTCTGCTCATTCCAGTCTTTCGACGTGTCGCATAAGTTGTTGTAGTCCAGAACATGCTTGAAGGTTAGGGCTATGCCATTGACTCTGACACCGAGAGCTGTCAGAGTCACCCTTCGTAATCGTTTCTTATCATCCAAGAATGGGCTGTGGAAGTATTCAGGAGAATACAACACAAGAACCGCTCCCTTTGCGAACATCTCGAAATCGGAGTAGTCGTCAAGTACTACAGGCGGAATTGATGTCGGATTCTCTTTGCTCATTTCTTTCAACTCACGCATTGCTCCATAGGCACCCTCTGGCCCCTTGGTTTCCAGTGGAGAAACAGAGGGCCATGTCCTAGGATGAGCTTGAAAGCCACGCATAAGCATATATACTATACTACTTATAAATTTATCTACATATCTATTTATTTCGTTCTCTATATTATATAATGTATTTGGAACACGTGTTCTAATTGACCTCGCATAACAGAAAGTGTCGATAGGGTATAGTATCACTGATCGAAGGACTCGCATACTCTTCGCAATCGTGCAATGTGTCTAGACTTGACATTTGCAAGGTATAAGAGCAGGGCACTCACGACCTCCGACTTGGCCCGAGCCGCTATTGAGAGGTAGAAGGAGTATGCTTTGAGGCTGCGCTCAAGGGTTTCGTTGCATATACTCCATCTTTGAAACTGTAAGCTTGATGCAAATGGTGAGGCGAACTCGAACGGATTCTCATTAGGCGCCTCGTACCTCGCCTTCGAGTCCTTGGTTTCCAACACAGCGTCCACGATTCCAGCAATCATCATATGTTCTATCCTATCGATGAGGTCTTCCTCGGACTCCTCGAGCACCATGAGGAGGGCACGGACTTCTGGATTGTTGGTCCTCTCCAAGCTGCGCTGATAGTACTCCAAATCATTTAGTGCGGTAGCTAGAGCCAAATTCAGCATGTGCTTGACGGAATCGCTAGTGCCGCTCATTCTTCAATCCCTGGCAAAGGTACCAGATGAAATCAGTTACTATTTGAGATTCTGGTATTCCTCTACGCCGATATTCTTTCACTCTGGTGGAGGATACTCTTGTGGGTTCGCAAGGTAATCACTTACCAAATCATATTCCTCGGAGGACATAACGCTTCGAAGATTGGGCACACCCTCGTCGACCAAGCGAATCAGCGAATGCAGCCTGAGATTGAGTTCTCTTGCACGTTCAGCTGCACCCTGCTGCCTATCAACCACTACGGCGATGTCGTCGCAGCTGACGTTTCTGAGGTTCCGTCGCTCAATCTCGGCCAGAACTTGGGCGCGTGCTACAAGCTTGCTCTCCATTCGTGTTACAAGGTCATCCACTATACAGAGCACGTCGCCATCCTCTATGATTCCCTCAATCATCGAGTGTTGGCCATACTCCTTGATTGCGCGTTGAAGATCCTCCTCATTTCTGACTCCGACCAATTTCCGAGTGTGACAGGCAGGGAGTTTTGATTCCAGAGAGATAGCAGTGGCGATAGGTACGCCTGCAAATGCAATACCAACAACCTTGTTCACGTCAGGCGCTTCATCCTCCAGAAGAATGGCCATTGCCCTACCGACCTTCTGAAGGGTTTCGGGAAAGGAACTCAGCATCCGCAGCTGAATATAGAACGGGCTCCAAAGCCCTGAAACCAATGTCCACCCCTCTTGCCTATCACGGATAGAGGTGAGAAGCATCCGTTTCTCATACACCTCAGTCATAATCTGTGTTTTGAGAGTCTCAATGTCATCTGGCATAGGCTAGACCATCCATTGCCTGGTCAATGAATTCTTAATACTGCCGCCAATTATGAGTTATGGAGAATGGAATACTGGAAAGGAGAGGTCGACAACTGAGCTCAATAGACTTGGCACATTGGCTGGTTGATAACGCAGGACCTGCAATTCGTTTCCGCACAATGGTGGAGATTCTAGAAGAACACGACGTAAGCAAGGTCAGTCAAGTCTTGAACGACTTCCTTGAAAGCAAGATTGTCAAGACTTGGTTGGCAAGATTGAGCCCTCAGTTCAACATGAAGATGATACACTCCAGTAGTCCAGATGCGTTCGAGAATGTGATGGGGAAGCTTGGGGCTCTTGGGATGCGTGCCGGGCTACAGCCATTTGATGGAATGACTTTCCCTTTCAGAATCTGGTTGTCTGAGGGCAATGAACCAGAGATTGGGCATCCATTTAGAGAGTTTCTTCGAGCG
>JAEORS010000168.1:0-4897 GCA_016840795.1 Candidatus Thorarchaeota archaeon
GCTATCGGGCCCGCCGGAGAGAATCTCGTCCTTTTCTCGACGATCGTATCCAGCGGAAACAGGGTCAGTGGCAGAACTGGAATGGGTGCCGTCATGGGTTCAAAGAAGCTCAAGGCTGTGGCTGTCAGAGGAATGGGTGCCGTTCAGGTTGCGGACCCCTTGGTTTTCAAAGAAGAGGTGGTTGAGATACGTAGGTCAATCTTGGAGCATGGAGAATACAAGAAGCGCTATCGAATGGGCACAACCATGCTCATAAGCGACCTGAACCGGATTGGCATTCTGCCGACCAATCACTTCCAAGATGGAATCTGTGATTACGCGGATGACATCTCAGGAGAGCGCTTGGCCAAGGAGTTTAAGGTGAAGAACAAGGCATGCTTCAACTGCAACCTTCATTGTTCGCGATACTATATCTCTGGAGAGCACGAGGCTGAGGGGCCCGAGTTCGAAACACTCTGCAGTTTCAGTTCACGCCTCGGTAGTTCTGATTTGCCGTTTGCGTTGGAGATGAATGCGTATCTCAATCAGATTGGGTTGGATTCCATCTCGACCTCAGAAGTCATTGGGTGGATCATGGAATGTCAAGAGAAGGGTCTCCTCAATACAGAGGACCTTGAAGGTGTGAGCATCACTTGGGGAGACGTCGACAAGATTCGGGAGCTAGTTCGAAAGATAGCCCATCGGGAAGGAGTGGGGGATAGACTCGCAGACGGCGCAACAAGGCTGTCAAAGGAATTCAGCGAAGAAGCACAGAAGCTTGTGATGCAGGTCAAGGGGCTGGATGTCATTTGTGGAGACCCCAGAGGAATCAAGGCGTATGGCCTCACCTATGCCATAGCCTCCCGGGGGGCCGATCATCTTCGAGCAGAGCCCTATTTCGAGCTGACAAATCGCGTGAAAGAAGCGAAGAAACGCTTCGGTACGGAGAAGGCTGCCCAAAGACTAGAGGAGGAGGGCAAGGCCGCACTTGTGACCTACTCTGAGAAAATCGCACTGCTGACAGACTCGATGACAATGTGCAAGAACATCGGTCTATGCATGGACATCCTCAACTTCGAGAATGCTTCTACGTTGCTCGAAACCGGCACCGGGATTAGCTACACTCCTGAAAGGCTTCAGAAGCTGATGGGTGACTCTGTTGATCTTCAGTTGAAACTCAACCGGCAGTTTGGTCTGAAGAGAGAAGATGACACCCTGCCGGAAAGATTTCGAAGCCAAGCCTTGACAAGAGGCCCCACCAAGGGTTCCACTGTTGACATAGTGCGAATGGTAGACGAGTACTACAATCTTCATGGATGGGAGTGATTGTTAAGTTGTGTTGATTCGTGGTCAGACTTACGCCAAATCATCGGGTCGGGATTGTGATTCGGAACATGTCATGGCCCGTTTCGCCATCAATGACTAGTTCTATTGACCCACCATAAGACTCCACGATTCTCTGAGAAAGGTAGAGGCCTAAGCCCTTCCCGTTTTCCCTTGTTGTGACACCCTTCTGGAAGACTCGAGGCCTAATTGATTCAGGTATTCCTGGACCACTGTCTCTGTACTGAAGCTCCAATGAATCCTCCTTCATCCACATAGAGATTGTCACATCTGATTCTGTACCTGCATGTTCTGCAGTATTCCTCAAGAGATTCTCAACAACCAGAGGGAGAAGAATTCCCACCCCAGCTCTGGTAGTATCTACACCCGGCCAGACCTTGACTTCGACCTTCATTCCTGAAAATGCCTGCTCAGCGCTTGTGGCAATCTCCTGCAGGGCAGACAAGAAGTCAAACTCGCGCTGTTTTCCAACCGACGAGAAGAGCTTGACAACATTCCCCATACGGTCACTGACCGCTAATGCAGTTTCTAGATTCTGTGAATTTCTCGGATTCAACTCATCAGTGACCTCTAGCAACTCCACCGAACCCCTGAGAACCTGCATGTCGTTACCCAAGTCGTGAGTAAGGACTGATGTATATACCTCCAGCTCCCTTTGTCTCTGCTGGAGGTCGTCTTGGCGATATTCGAGTTGAGTGATATAGTAATTCGTCATCCATGTGAAGAATAGAACGAGGATTGACAGAGCGGCTTGATCAAAGATTGGCTCAATAGCCATCATGAAGTCAAGGGCCGGATGGAAACGGCAGTAGACCAGCAGCAAAGATGTTTCGCTGGTAATCAGAAGAGCTTCGAGTAATGGTGTCAAGAATTGACTACCGAAAAGGGCGGCAACCAGGGGCCATACTACTATGTTAAACACCACACGCGTGGGATCCCACTGTGGGCTATATGATAGAAAAAGGAAAGGCATCACCGCCAATACAAGAGTTGTAGCGATACCCGCAAAACGGACATACTCTGTTCTGCCCACTATGTAGATTGAGAGTGAAATGAGCGCCAATGCCAGGTACACTGGTTGATTATCAAGAGTGTGGCCCTGCAGACCCTGGAGGATGGTGAATACGACTATCATTAGAATCAGGGACGCAGAGAGGAATCTTGCCTTCACTCTAAGTGTGTCATTGACAATGGCATCAGAGGGTTCAGTCAGAAGCTGGATGAATCGTCGAACTGTGCCAGGTCGAGTCTGTACGTCTTGCGGACCTATCGAATCTGCAGGCGCAGTTTTGGGCATTTCCACACATTCCACTTGGAATAGATGTCCTAACCATACTTCATTTGAGAGAGTCAGTTATATTCGTTCCTTGGTTGTCCATCTTGTATGATTGGACGAGTGCGAAGGCTTTTCACTTCAACAGACATCACAGTGGGAATGGGTTTGATTGGATGACGCTGGACATCAAGGCACTGAGAGAGAGCTTCGAGGGACCACACTGTCTTCTCACAACATCGGATGGTCTTACATTGTTCCTGAGGAAATGGGAGAGTAGGTCTGAGAATCCTCGGAAGTCAGCTGTTCTCATACTCCATGGCATCACTGCGTATAGTGGGCCCTACTCCGTGCTAGCTGAACCTCTGACTGAGAGAGGTTTCACCGTGTATGGTTTGGATATGCGTGGTCATGGTATGTCCGATGGTGGCCGGGGTGACTGTCCAGGCAAAGAACGATACATAATGGACATCTGTCAAACGATGGATTTCGTGAGTGATTGTCACGAGGTGATGGTGGTTGTTGGCCATAGTCTCGGTGTGCTTTCAACGATATTCGCAATGAGCCGCTGTCTGGACAAGATTGATGGGGCGGTGCTTCTCAGTGCCGGCCGAGCCCTACGTGAAGGGGCGAGCGGAGATCTGTCAGCCATTCAGAAGATGAGGATAATCGCCAACTCAATCGTATCGCCAGGCAAGCCGGTAATCAAGTATCAGCGTGAGGGGATGGTAGGGCTGGACGACCCCCTCTTCAACTTCACGTATACCCTTCGCTTCATGAGGATTGTGAGTTTTGATACCGAGAGGTTTCCAGACAGACTAGACATTCCAGTGTTTGTCGGAATTGGTGACTCAGACGAACTCTTCTCGGTAGAATCTTGCAAAGAACTCTACGAAGAGATTCCTTCTGAATCGAAGGAGTTCTACGTTGCGAGAGGGGCAAAACACGCCGAGTTTCCCGAAGGATCGTGGAGTCCCCTCTTTGATTGGATGGAAACGAATTTCAAGTAGCTGCGGTGAGAATTGACGTTCTAGGCTGGACTTACTTTCACAGCAGCTAGGACCAAACCACCATCGCTGCAAGCCACCAGCGAAAATCCTGTTTCCTTGGTATGAATCCTCTAGTCGGAGCCTAGATTATACTCGGATAACATCTCCTCCAACCGAAGCCGTGTGGGGGGAAACAGGACTATAGCAGAATAGTAAATCATCGTACCTACCGTAGCCACTCCTGGGAACTTCTTGATTGCCCTTGATATCTTCTCGATGTCAAAGAGGTGGTCAACCATGAACACGCTGAACATCACTGGTTCGATAGCCGAAACATGAGAATAGAAGTACTCAAGGGAGTATTCCTCTCGAATTCTGCGATCTATGTCATCCGACTTGGCTACTCGAGAGTCATACTCGATTTTCGCTATGAATGCCATGCTGTCTCCAGCGTTTGGGTTCCAGAAGAAGCTGAAATCGAACGCATCATTGTCAATTAGCTCATCCACTAACCTTCTTACCCTACGAGCTGTGAGGCCCGAGTTCCTTGAAATATCGCTCACTGACATTCTTGGGTCTTTCACCAAGCACGATAGCACACGGAGATGTAGAGAGTTGAGCTCCATCTTCTTGCCCGGACTAGCAGTTGTCGGGTGGACCTTCACCTTGCGTATGCCGCTAACCTGACGGATGAAAGATGTTAGCTCTAGAAGGCCAGATGCACCTATGAACTCGGCGTGAAGAACATAATCTCCAGTGGTCAACGGAAGAACGACATATATCATTTCATTGCTGCTTAACGTTTCAACGAGCATGTCGTCATCTTGAATACCATCAGTCGCCACCTCTATGAATGCGAATTGAGCATCTATCATAGCCGGCCTCATACCTAGATACCAACTCTTGATGAAACCTGTGTCCACTAACTTCTCAACCCGCTTCTTTGCAGCGTTCGCACTGACTCCAAGTCTGTCACCAAGATATTGGAAAGAGTACCTGCAATTGGAGCCAAGTTCCTGCCAGATTCTCTTGTCAATCTCGTCCAATTCCATCGCCTAGACGAATTTCGTTGCAATGATGTCAGGAATCGGCATCCCGCTAATAAGCTCTGAGTCTGGATGAAAAAGGAAGGGATGGGCGACTCCATTGAGGCGCCCCTTGTTATATCGGTAGATGCTTCTGTGAAGCTTCTATTGAGGTGAGAACACGCTAGTATCTGCGCCGCCTGTCACGTCTGTCGTATCCACTACGACCGCGGTCTCTGCCACCGTAACCGCCACTTCGTCCACCGTAGCCGCCTCCGCCACCGTAG
>JAEORS010000169.1:0-4896 GCA_016840795.1 Candidatus Thorarchaeota archaeon
CAAACTAGGTCGACGTTAACGAGATTCTCCCATGGCCATGCAGTGTCGTTGAATGATTCGATTAAGACCAACTCCGCAGACTCCTCGACCGCGTTGAATGCAGCTGAAACATAGTCCTCGAAATGGATCTGCTCTAAGGATTGAAGTTCTTCCAGAGATGAGATTACAACCTTTTGAGTTCCCTTGGCAAGTGTATTGGATTCGCCAAGCGTCAGAAGCAAATTGCCTGAGTCAACTAGTTTCTCAGCAACAAGCGTCTTTGAAAGGATTTTATCGTCTGCCGGAGTACTCATCCGTTGCATGGCGGCGATTGAGTCCCATCCAGCCAAACCTAACGTGCTGGAAACACCAGAGAGCGGCTTGTCAGATACAGATGGAACATATAATCTATGGATTGGGTTAGAGATATATTCGTGTACTTTGGAACCAGTTTCCTCTCTGACCTTCGCAACGTCATAAGAAAACATCATCTCCCTTTTGAGGCAGAACAGTGTATGTGAATATGTATACCAGTAGTTGTGAGCGCTTAGAGGCTTGAAGTACTCGACAGATATGTTCTCCTCAGTGGCCTTCTTCGCGGCCATTATGGAGAGTGTTGTCTTTCCCGAGTCGAACGTATTCATACCGACTAGCAGGACACGTCTAGCCACGATCGGTGATCTCCAGAAAATAAGTGAGGGAGGAGCCACAAGGGCTCCCAAATCTACTGATTTGCCTCTACATCATTCCGGGCATTCCGCCCATTCCACCCATACCGCCCATGCCGCCTGGTGGACCTTCGGCGCCCGGTGGTGGACCTGCTTTTGCAGCAATGACGTCGTCGATTCTCAGGATCATCTGTGCCGCCTCTGCAGCGGACCTGATGGCCTGCTTCTTGACACGAGAAGGTTCAATGACTCCAGCCTTGATCATGTCAACACTCTTGCCCTTGAAGACATCAACACCATACCAAAGACCGGTTTCCTTGGCATGATCCTTGTTAAGATCAGCAATGATGTCAATTGGGTCATGACCGCCATTCTCTGCGAGTGTCTTTGGAATGACGCGCAATGATTCGGCGAATGCCTCAATTGCGAGCTGTTCACGCCCGCCCACTCGATTGGCGAAGCTCTCGAGTCGTTTTGCAATCTCTGCTTCCGTAGAACCGCCGCCCGCAACGTAGGTGCCGTCTTCAACAACGTTTCTAACCACACAGAGTGCGTCGTGAAGGGCCCTGTCAGCCTCATCAACGACGTGCTCGGTTCCTCCACGGATTACCACGGACACGGCCTTCGGATCCTTGCAGTCTCGAACGTAGACAAGCTTGTCATCCGCGATTTTGACCTCTTCAACAAGGCCCGCTGTTCCAAGGTACTCTGCGTCCAGCTCGGCCAGACTTGTGGCTATCTGACCTCCAGTTGCCTTTGCCAGTTTCTCTATTGTGCTCTTCTTTGCCCTTCGGATGGTAAGAACTCCGGCTTTCGCCAAGTAGTGCTGAGCTACATCATCCACTCCCTTCTGGCAGATAAGCACATTGGCTCCGCTGTCGATTATCTTATCGACCATTGTCTTGAGCATTCGCTCTTCTTCATCGAGGAATGCCTTGATCTGGTCAGGACTGTCAATCTTGATTTCTGCATCAAACTCTGTCTTCTCGACCTCAATGGCCGAATCGACGAGGGCGATCTTCGCCTTTTCGACTCTTCGGGGCATGGCCGCGTGAACAACCTCCTTGTCAATGACCATGCCGTTGACAAGCTCAGTTTCAGTGAGGCTCTTGCCCTGTTTCTTGATTATCTCAATCATTTCGATGTCGGCCTTCACTTCACCGTCAGTGCTCTCCATCACCTGCAAGACTGCGTCCACGGCAATCCTTGCGAAGTGATCCTTGGCTCCCACGATAGACTTGCTGTTCATCGCAGTTTCTGCGATACTCGTCAGTATCTTCCTGTCCTTGTCGGCCATCGTTATTGAGATGTCCTTCAAGACTTTGGTGGCTTCATCAGCGGCCTTCTGATATCCACCCACGATGATTGTTGGATGAATCTTCTTCTCCAGGAGTTCCTGAGCTCTCTTCAGAAGCTCGCCTGCAATGACAACTGATGTAGTTGTGCCATCCCCTGTTTCCTGATCTTGGCTCTTGGCAACCTCAACAAGCATCTTGGCAGCCGGATGCTGAACGTCTATCTCCTTTAGGATTGATGCACCATCATTTGTGATAGTAACATCACCCAGAGAGTCGACAAGCATCTTGTCCATCCCACGCGGGCCCAAAGTGGACTTCACAGCGTCGGATATGACAATCCCGGCCATGACATTGTTGGCCTGTGCCGATCTTCCTCGCGTACGGGAAGTGCCTTCCTTCAGGATGAGAACGGGGGTTCCTGATAGTTGTGCCATTTTGATTTCCCCTAGTAGCTGTTTGAATGATAAAACTGCACATGCACTTCACATGTGCCTTCAAGGAAAATGCCCCTAGAGTTCGTATAAAAAGCTTCCCAAATATGACCGGTCAAAGAACACCACATAGCCCAACTAGGTTGAAGACCAAGGAGTCTCAGGAAATTGCGGGGCCAATCTGATCATATGACCGTGGTCGTATGCAGTGCCTCACCGAGATTCCCCCTTCGGCCGTTTCCTCTGAGGTAAAGGTGATAAGCGACAGCCTCCTCCCCTTTCCTACTTTCATTCCGATTTAGCCTGGGAGGAACAATCATGGATATCACCTTTAACATAGGTGGAGAGGCTGGCCAAGGAATCGATACAATTGGAGACCTTCTCACTCAGGTGTTTGTCAAGTCTGGCTTCTACACATTCACAATAAAGGACTTCGAATCCCGAATTCGGGGTGGCTACAACTTCAGTCAGATTCGAGTGTCAGGCAGCCCAGTGCACGCACCTGTGGATGATATTGACATAGTTGTCGCACTCTCACGAGATGCCATCTTAAACAAGCGTCCACAATTGACAAATGGCGGAGTGATTATCTTTGAAAGGAGCATCGGTTTCGACGCTCTAGATACATGTCACTACCCTGCCCCACTGAACGAAACCGCCAAAGAGGTCGGTGGCAATGTCAGAATGGCAAACGCTGCCGCACTTGGCGCCGTACTATCGGTCCTCAAATACCCTTTCGAACTCGCAGAAGAAGCAATTGGTGGGATATTCGAAAGCAAGGGGCCGAAAGTCGTCGCTGCAAATGTCAAAGTTGCAAAAGCCATGTACGACAAGACGACCGATGAGTGGAAAGGCGAGTGCAGGCAAAACCTCGGGGCAGTGAAGAAGGGTCCCTGCAAGGATAGACTTGTCCTTACCGGCAATAGAGCATTGGCTCTAGGTGCAAAGGCAGCGAATCTCAAATGGACGTCGGCGTACCCCATGAGCCCTTCATCGTCCTGCTTTCATGATATTGTGGCGGACGCTCAGCGGTTGACGATAGGAACCATTCAAACAGAGGACGAGATCTCCTCGATTTGCATGGCTATCGGTGCTTCATTTGCAGGTGCTCGATCCATGGTGACAACATCTGGTGGAGGTTTCTCCTTAATGGTAGAGGGACTTGGTCTGGCTGCCATGGCAGAAGTGCCGATTGTCATCTTCAACGCTCAACGTCCCGGACCCAGCACAGGTCTTCCTACGAGAACTGAACAGGCAGACCTCTTGTTCATGCTCACAGCAAGTCAGGGTGAGTTCCCAAGAATAATGCTGGCACCAAAAGATCCTCTCGAGGCCTTCGGAATCGCTATCCGTGCTCTGAACCTTGCTGACATGTTCCAGGTTCCGGTGATGATTCTCGGGGACCAGTACTTCTCTGACTCTTCGATGAACGTGCCGCGAATTGACGTGTCGAACGTAGAGATCAACCGAGGTCAGCTCGCACCCAATGATTCCGCGGAACCATATCTGCGATACAGGCTGACAGAAGACGGTATTTCTCCAAGGGCCCTTCCAGGGGATGTAGGCAAGGTTGTTGTGAGCTCGGGCAATGTACACCGTGAAGACGGCCATATAACGGAGGACCCCGAGGTCCGAAATGCCATGGTACAGAAATCCCTAAACAAGATGCCTCACATTCTTAGGGCTCTGCAAGAGCCGACCGTATTCGGAGGGCGTGGTGCCGACACGACCTTGCTGACATGGGGTTCAACTTGGGGTGCTGCATATGAGGCAATGAGTATCCTCTCTGACCGGGGGGTATCCATCAACCAGCTGCATTTCTCAGATGTCTATCCACTGCGGACTGAAGCGCTACAAGAAGTCTTCAGTGAGGCAAAGAAGGTGGTAGCAGTAGAGCAGAATTCTACTTCGCAGTTCGCAAGGCTGATTCGCATGGAAACTGGACTTACCGTACATTTCCACGTTAACAAATATGATGGGAGGCCTATGACAGCGTCTTACATTATCAACCACTTGAAGGAGGGTAGCATCTTATGACAACAAGTGAACAGCTCGAAGGTGTGCAGAAGGTAACTTGGTGCACTGGTTGTGGGAACTTCGGAATTCTTGCTGCGCTGAAGAAAGCAGTACAAGAACTGGGCTTTCCACAACACGAGTTCCTTCTTGTTTCCGGAATCGGCTGTGGTAGCAAGATACCCCACTACGTCAATCTCAACTCAATCCATGCGCTCCATGGTCGAGCGATTCCTGTTGCACAGGGGGCCCACCTGGCCAATCTAGATTTGAAAGTCATTGCGCATGTGGGTGATGGTGACACTCTTGGAGAGGGTCTCGGGCATCTACTACACGCAGCCAGACGCAATGTCAATATCGCGGTCTTCATCCACAACAATGGAGTCATGGGTCTCACGACCGGGCAATATTCGCCCTAATCACCGAGAGGCTACGTGTCGAAGACGTCACCGGCTGATTCGGGTGCACCGATGGATCCAGTGAACCCGATCGCACTTGCCATAGCTG
>JAEORS010000170.1:0-4893 GCA_016840795.1 Candidatus Thorarchaeota archaeon
CCTAAGGTTCGATGTTGTGTGTTCGACGCTCACTCATGTTGGGAGTTCGGTGCGGAGTTGTTTGTGAGCCTCTTAGAGTCTGGCTACCTAGAAGGTCTCTAGCGGCCTTGAGGAGTCACGCTTGTCATCTTGACAGATTCTTCAATAAGAGTAGTCCCTGATTCTGTGCCGCTTGCTCTCAATTGAATCGACGGACGTTCCGACGCCAGACCCTCCCTTATTCGAGAAAAGTACCTCTCAGTCAACAGACCGAATCGCCCTAGAGCCGGGTCAACTGGAATCCACCCTCGATTCTGCAAGAACACTTCACACCAAGCATGGGGTTCTGGTTCCTGATCACGTCGAAAGAAGTGACCGACAACTCTTCGAGATGGGATTCTGACAGCTCGTGTCAGGGCTACGAATAGGTCTGCATGCTCATCGCAGTCGCCCTCTTTCTCTAAGGCAGCCCTCATTGCCCCGCGTCTTTCATCGAGATGAGTCTTCAACTTGACGCTCTCACGGACAACATCGTACGCGGCCCTTGAGTATTCGAGGTCTCCACCGCTCTTCTCAGCTATGGTCTGAGATATCTCTTGAATGGCAGGATTCTCTATCTCCCAGTACTTTTGCATGGACGTATACATACCTCGGGTCTTGGTTTCATCCAGCTCAGGTGTGTTTCTCTGTCCCATGAGCCAGTCCCGAGTTGTGGTGTCAATCCTGAGAATGACTGTTGGAGAGAAACTCTCGCCGGGATTGATCTCGGGGACTTTGAGCACTGCAACGATGTTGCGTTCCGCCTTCTCCGACACCCTGGCTGGAGGAAAGACATCAATCATCTCGACAAACTGGTTTTCCATGTCTGTGAAGAGATGCCAAGTCAGCCTACCATTGCGGACTCTTGATTTGCCCCTGTTCAGAATATCCGCCTGCATCTCAATTCTTAGTTTCAAGTCCCTACCTCGAATCCAAAGGCGTGAGTCGTTTGACGGGCGAATAGATTTATGTGTTGTCTGCTACTGGAGAGCCACCGCACGAGTGGTCATGAGGTATGTGAGGTTCGAAAATGAGCAAAGAACCAGAAAAGGAGCCGTCCGGAAGCGATCGCGCGAAGGTTGTGGACGACCTTTTGGAGGAACTCGGTGTTGATGATAGCCTCAAGCAGGAGTTGATCGACTCCGGCAGACTCACAACAGACGTCTTCATGGTTGAATCAGCCGAGCAAGTCCGCCGCCGAATGGAAATAGAGAGAAGCGCAGACCGCCTTAGAAACAGTCTTGTCTTGCTGGAACGTAACATGACCACCGCGGAGAATACGATAGACAGAGTTGAACGTGACCTAGTACCAGTTGTACTATCATTCTTGGTAGGCCTGAAGGGCAACCTTGTGAGCATGAGAACGGAGATTGTCGGTAGGAGCAAGCGTCGTGCCAGGACAAACCTTCAGCATGAATATGTAGAGAGTCAAGTCAAACCCATTGTTAACGAGGAGTTTGAAAAAGTGGAGGAAACTCTTACCACGGGCATGTCGGCTCCAATCATGGAGAAAGTCAAGGACATAACTGAGAGTCTCAAAGAGGCTATGAAGACCACCTATGAGGAGTTGACAGCACTCAAGACTTCCGTTGACGATTTCACTCAGAGGGCCACCACAGAAGTCGAGTTTCTTGCCAGAGAGCTTCTGATGAAGCCTAAGGTCGACACTCCCGAGGAGGTCACCAAGAAGCTCAAGGATATGGAAAGACGGGCGGAAGAACTTGAACGCGACCTCAAACTTGCAGAAGAGAAACTTCAGAACCGTGAGGAGCGGATAGCAGAGATCCAGGAGGATCTCAAGGAAGCCAGGGCCCGTGAAGATAGCCTGGAGGAAACGGTTGCCAGCCTGAAGGCAGCACCTCAGGTAGATACGACAGTCCTAGCTGAGCTCCGACAGAACGTGAAATCGCTCGAAGCCGCTAAGGATGTGTTGGCCCAGAAAGCAAACGATGCAGAGCGATTGGCGGAAGAGGCCGAAGCAAAGACTTCAGAGCAAAAGGACCTCGTAGCCAAGAGGGACATTGAGATTGGTGACCTAAAGACACAGGTCAGTCATCTTGAAGCAGAGATTCAGAAGAACCGCGAACAGCTGCTCGAAGTTGATGACCTGAGAGCGAGGCTAAGGTCCTATGAGTCTGGAGACATGGCTCGAGAGCTGGATCGTGTCAAGAGTGAGCTGGAGCGCGCATCTGCTTCGCTCGAAAGACTCACGAATGACCAGAATCTTACGAAATCCAAACTCGTCTTCACGGAGCAAAAACTGGAGAGCTACCTCGATCTAATGGACATAACGGAGAAAACCAAAGCATTCCTAATGGTCGAAGACAATAGAGAGATGTCTGTCAGGGAAATTGGCAGATCTCTCGGAGTTTCTCCTGCCACTGTCAGCAAGTGGATAGAGGACTTTCTTCGCCTAGACCTTGTCACCGTCAAGGATGATGGTCAGACCGTTGTACTCGCAAGAGAGAAGCTAGAGCTGTGAGTAGCCACGGATTCGCATTGCCCCTTGTCTACTCTCTCAAGGAATTGAACGACTTTTAGGAGTCTTTCTATTCCTGGTGAATTCTCATGGGGGTCGAGCCTCCTCCAGTGTTTCCTTACTACTCAAGCACTGCCTGACTGCAGGCCTCAGAACTTCGTTCAGATATGTGCGGCCAAGACATTCCAAGGCAGTAACAAACTCGACCCTCAATTGGCCTGAGTGAAGGGCATTTCTCACTGCACTCAGCTCTCGTTCGCACGAGCGACTTGACTTCAGTATCCTCATCGAGGCCGCGAGTGTCTGAGTTGCCAGAGCTATGTATTCATCTGTTGCTCGGCCGTAATCAGTGACCGCTAAGTACTTCATTTCAGAACACCTTTCGAGGAACAGACTGGAACTCTCTGTGATGCAATCGAACAAGCCTCCAAGGCGTTACAGTTCTTCAGGTGTGGACATTGGAGAAACCGTCTGACTTTCCCGGCCTCTGCCTATATTCTTCGCTGGCCAACGAACTTCGAACCCACCATAAGAGGCATAAGAGATATCCAGCAATTCTTTAGAATGATGAAGGAAGCAGTTCTTTACTCGTCTCTGAAAGAGGGCGTTCGTTGTGACCTCTGTGCTCGCCGCTGTGTGATCCATGAAGGCGAGGTTGGATATTGTAGGGTTCGCACCGTATCAGAAGGCAAACTCTACAGCACAGTATACGGTCTCATTGATGGAATGGCCGCCGACCCAATCGAGAAGAAGCCTCTCTTCCACTTTGCTCCCGGGTCGCGAACGTTCTCCATAAGCACTTCATCCTGCAACTTTCGCTGTCAGTTTTGCTGTAATCATCACTCATCGCATCGTGAGAAGCCGGTAGGCCAGAGGATCCTCCCTGAGGAGTTGGTCAATCTTGCCAAGCAGTATGATTGCGAGGGAATGACCTATACTTACACTGAACCTACAATCTTCATGGAGCTCGCCCACGATACTGCAGAGATTGCCAGTGAACGAGGGATGTTCAACACATTTGTCACAAACGGCTACATGACTCCTGAGGCTGTTGACTATATAGCTCCATTCCTGGACGCGGCTTCTGTGAACCTCAAAGGGAGCGCGAACAAGGAATTCTGCAGGAAGTATATGGACGTCCCCAAGGTAGAACCAATCTACAAATCCCTCCTTCGAATGAAAGATAGAGACATCTTCATCGAAATCACGAACCTGATCATTCCAGAAATCGGAGATCATGAGGAAGATACAAAGTATCTTGCTGAATGGGTTGTGGAGAACCTTGGTTCGAGAACGCCACTTCACATAATCGCGTTCTCACCAACTTTCAAGATTACACACATACCACGGACCCCCGCATCTACTCTGGAGAGGCACATCAGAATCGCCAAGGCCGAAGGCTTGGAGTTTGTCTATTCTGGAAACGTAGCTGGGCATGACTATGAGGATACCTACTGCCCCAAGTGTGGAACTAAGGCTGTTGATCGTTTCTCAGTCTATCTAAAGAAAAACAGTCTCAACGAGAAGGGCAGATGCCCCAAATGCGATGAAGACCTCAACATCCAGGGAGTGAAATGGATGGGCAGGGGGACTCCAAGAATCTCATTCCTATGAGGACGTCACCAATGCAAGTGCTGGAAGTTCACTGGAGGTTGCATGGTCCGCAAACATATGAGCCTGGATTCCTCTTCTGGGCTGAAAATGATGATGTCCCACATTTCGCCTCGGTTGATCCCAAGAAGGAAATCAGCTGGACTATCCATGGGCCGCGGAGATGTGTAGGCAGTATCGATTCTGAGGGCAAGCGTCGCAAGTGTCCAGAGATGGCTGTTGTCAGCCCTGGTAGTCGCAGATGTGTAACGTGTTCGTCGATGGACATCATGGATCCTTGCATCCGTTGTGATGGAAGGGACTGCAGAGCCACGGAGAAGCGCTTAGAAAGCTGCAATAGGGCAGACTATGCTGTGTATCTGGCAGTGTTCAATGACTACACATTGAAGGTTGGGGTTTCCAAGGAGGCACGTCTTGTCACTCGCTGGGTTGAACAGGGTGCTGATTTTGGAGGTGTGATTGCCAGAGTAAGGGGTGGAAAAAAGGCTAGGCAACTCGAATATCAATTAAGCCGTAGCCCACACGTCACTCGCCAGGTGCGCGGTACACGAAAAGAATCTCTTCTTCTTAGTAGTTTCGAACAGGAGAAGGCTCAATCGATTGTTCAGAGCTTTCTCGACTCTGTCGATACTCCTAGAGTAGAATCTACAACGGACTTAGTGAATCTGGCAGGCTACTATAATCTGAGCGAGCTGCACGCAGAGCCTCATCGATGGAATCCCACGGGTACAAAGCTTGACGGCCTTCAAATACTCGGAGAAGTCGTGGGCATGAAAGGCTCCCTC
>JAEORS010000171.1:0-4820 GCA_016840795.1 Candidatus Thorarchaeota archaeon
CACAGACGTCCAAGACATCGAAGTCGGCGAGAGGGTGGTATCTCCGGCCACGGCCTACTGTGGAAGATGCTATCAGTGCAAGACCGGTCACATGAACCGCTGCACGGCACAGGACAAGCGAATCTTGGGTGTTTCCCTAGCCAACGGGGCCTTCGCGAAGTATCTCACTGTCCCTGAGTACATTGTGCACAGAATACCGAAGGGGGTTTCTTTGGAAGAAGCCGCGCTGGCCGAGCCCACCGCGTGTATCGTACATGCCGTGGCTGAACGCACATCGATATGTCCTGGCGACACTGTCGTTGTTCAAGGACCAGGGACGATGGGTCTGTTGGCAGTTCAAGTTTCAAAGGCCATGGGTGCTGGTAAGGTGATTGTGACAGGTGTAAGCTCGGACCGATGGCGATTAGACATTTCGGAGAAAACTGGCGCAGATCTAACTATCGATGTGCAATCTGTAACCAACGCGGCTGATGTCGTTAGAGAACATACAGGTGGACTAGGCGCTGACGCCGTCATTGAGGCTTCTGGAGCCTGTGTAGCTTGCAGCCAAGCATTGGACTTTGTGAAGGTTGCTGGACATGTCTCTCTGGTTGGAGTCCGAGGCCAATCTATGGAGATAGATTTGGACCCGATGATAGAGAAGGAACTTACAATGACCGGCACCTGGGGTACGTTGCCCTCCTCTTGGGTGACAACCCTGCGTCTTCTTGCCTCAAGAAAGATTGACGTCGGTCCGCTCATTACTCACCGGATATCCCTTGACAATTGGGAGAATGGATTTGACCTGATGGAAACCCAGCAGGCAATTAAAGTCCTATTTACTGATCTAGAGTAGATTTGAAACACAGGAGCGTAGCAATAGTGTATCTAACCAAGGATGTGCCGAGAGAAGAGTATGAACCCTACAATGAACCGGGGTTTGAAGGAGTTCTCAGACGGCGACTACTCAACCCAGAGAACTCATCAAAGCAATTTGCATTGCGCACATACATCATAGACCCAAATGGCCGCACTCGCCTAGACAGGCACTCACACGAACATGGTGTGTATATGATGAGTGGTGTGCTTGATGTCCAAGTGGGGGCTAGACAGATGGTACTCCGTACGGGTGACGTGCTCCATATCGCATCCGACGAGCCCCATCAATTCATTAATCGCGCGAACGAATACGCAAAGTTCCTGTGTGTTAGGGATTTCCCATAGCGTTATGAGTGACTTGGCAGTCTTCTAGACTTCTGATTCTTGTCTTGAATCCTCTCTGCTCCAGTACTGCAGAGTTTCTCGATTCAGGTCAATGAGGCCGAGTATGACCGGAATGGCAATAGCAAGTAGGGGGGCAATTTGAGCTAGCACCACGAAGGTGGCCATGAGAGGCCCCATGAGGCCTCTTGGACCGTTCATCAATAGAAACACTATCCCCATGATGAAGCTTAGCATGATAAGAAGAAATGCTATCATCCAGAATCTGACAACGAATGAGTCCTTGTCAAGTGTTGACCTCTTTCTGCCTGTCGAACTCATAGTCTTCTCTGATTATAATAACACACATTCAACTAAAAGCATTTGCAAGTGTTCTCAGGATTCATGCTTTCTCCGTCAGCTGAAGTCCTAGCGAATGACTAACGTGAGTGCAACCTCGTCAATTATTCGGCGAGTTATCTACTAGCTTGGAGCCCATTTGTCCAACGCATCTTGAACCGTAGCAACATGAGCAGTTGCAGGCCCTCCTCCCATGACTATAGCGACAGCAGCGGCTTCCATTATTTCTTCTCTGGTTGCTCCAGCCGAGAGTGCTTGTTTCGTATGGTATACCATACATGGCTCACAAGGTGTGATAATGGAAATCGCTATGGCCATTATCTCCTTGAACTTGGCCGACAGTGCTCCATCCTTATGTACCGTCTTAAGCAGGTCAGTGAACGCATTCCGAGTGTCAGGAATGTCTCTGTTCAGAGCTCCAAAGTGCTTCTGGAAGCTCTTCAGTGTCTTCTCTACATCCTGTTCCATATCGGTCAACTCTGATTCTAATCCGGGACACGCGTCCCCAGGTTCCACTCTGGCACGCTGTAGCGGCTCTGATATAAAGAATGCGCAGTGTCCCTTTCCTCTTTGGTTAGCGCCCCTTTGACAATCGTCGTTCCAGCCACTTCTTCGACGCTTCTCATGATACAGGCGGCAATATTCGCTTCAGATGGGGCCTCCGGAACCTCTTCGATGATGTTCGTGACTGTGTCAAGCTTGCTTTCGAAACAACGTGTCTTCTTCCCGTTTCGCATGTACACTGGTTGACCTACTGGGATTTCTAGACACCTGTTGAGGACTGAGAGGTCCGCATCTATCAGCAATGTACCGTGAATGAACGAAACGCCATGCTTGATCCACCCAGCTGTCCCGCTGATCTTCTTCTCTCGAATCCTCAGGCACGATCTCTGAGAATCAAATCGTGCTGGTATCCCAATCTTCTGAAGTTGATAGGCAATCTCACCTACAAACCGCTTATATAACTGGGGAAGTCGTTTCGGGACATACGATTCGTTTTGGTCTGCACAAATCGTGAAGTTTAGATTGCCTCTGTCTTGATACACAGTCCCTCCGCCTGTGAATCGGCGGGCGATAGCGATACTGCTATCCTGGCAGTAACGTACGTCCAACTCCTTGTGGATGCACTGGAATCTACCCACAACTACTGCACGGTCGGCCTTCCAAATCCTAAGCGTATTTGTCACATCAGAAGAACGTGAGCTGACCTTGGCAAGCGCCTCTTCGATTGCCAGACTCTGATAGATGTCAAGATTCGGTCCCTCCAATAACCGCCAAGCCATTCTGTGCCGCCACCATCGAGCAATAGCGAGTCTGCTTCCTGTATGGACAGTTGGCCACCTTAAACATTGCCGCATCTGTGAATTCGGCTAGAAGCGGCAGGATGTGAAATGCTGGTGACAGAACAGCCCTCCGCCACAAGCTGGGAGCCTCAGAAAAAGTCCAAGGCTCAGAGCAGATGTCGTGTTTTCGAGGTATGATGCAGGAGGGAACTCTGCGTCGACATTGGATGCTGACGGCTCAACTTGAGGCCCTACATTGATGTCATCATCCAGATTGTGTTACTGGCCTATATTGCTGCCCCACACTCATAGCACATACTGTCACCCGGTCTTATCTTCGCGCCGCAACTTGTACAATATGCTAGTCTTGGTTCTGTTTGTCCTAGAGCGAACCGACCTACTTTTCTGATATTATCAAGACCTCGCTTGTCACTGTAGATTTCCGTGTATCCGCAGTTGATGCATGTAAATGACTCCAATGTCGCAGTCGCTAGTCCAGGAAGGTCAACTGCAACGTGGTGCTGCGCCTGCAACCTGTGAGGTCCAGCTATTCTATCGTCTCCACACTTTGGACACTTTCTAGAGATAATCATCGCATCTCCTCTGTGATTAGCTCTAGTCTGAAATCTCATAATCCTTTGCAACGACGCGACCAGAATTCGGAGTTCAGTTTTCATACTTTCATGAAAAACGGGTTTTCGAGGTAGTCCTTCAGGGCCTCCAGAAACTGACCCGCAGGGGCGCCATCCAAGACACGGTGGTCGACGGCACAACTGGCCATCATCATGGATCTCACTTCGACCTTGTCATCAACCACGACCGGTTTCTTCTTGATTTGGCCTAGTGCAAGAATGGCTGTTTCCGGTGGATTTATGACGGGAATGAAGAGGTCAACCTTGAATGGCCCCAGATTGGTAACTGTGAAGGTGCTTCCCGTCAATTCCTCTGGAGTCAACTCATTAGTCCTAGATCTTTTGCCCATATCCTTCGTTTCCTGAGCAATCTGTGTGATTGACTTCTTGTTCGCTTTCTTCACAGTTGGAACAATTAGCCCGTCTTCTGTGGCCATCGCAACTCCAATGTTTATGTCCTCAAACATTCGGAGTTCATTTCCAACTAGAGTCGCGTTGAACTTCGGGAATCTTTCCAATATGTCAGCTGCACCCTTCACGATTATGTCATTGAACGAAACTCTGAAACCTAGTTTCTTTGCGTTGCGCGAGTTGATCTCATCCCTCAGAGCTACCACCTCAGTCATGTCAATCTCGGTGATCATTGTGATATGGGGCCGCTGGGCACTCTGCGTCATTCTTCTTGCAATTGTCCTTCTCAATGGTGTAAGCAGCTCGGACTTCCGAGTCTTGCGGTCATCCAAGGCGGCAACTGGTGCAGCCTGCGTCGCGACCACATCCTTCTCAACGATGCGTCCTTCGGCTCCGGTTCCCACAACCATTGACAAGTCAACGCCAAGTTCTTCAGCACGCTTCTTCGCCCTAGGTGATGCCTTAATTCTACTAGTAGGCAGGACTGAGGTTGATGGTGCTTGCGGTGCCATTGCTTGTGGCACTTGAGAGGTCGGCTTTGGAGCATGTGACGCTGCAGTTTGAGGGGCGACGCCGGCGGCTTCCATCTTTCGTGGTTCTACGTCAGGAATCTTTTCGCCTTTCTTCCCGATTATGGCGATTGGCTCACTGATTGGAATCTCATCGTTGACGTCACAGAGGATCTTCAACAGTATTCCATCCGCTGGAGCCTCAAGCTCGAACTCGTTCTTCTCACCGAAGATCTCCACCACAGGATCGCCTTTCTTGACAGAATCTCCTTCTTTCTTCAGCCACTTGAGAATTACTCCAAACTCCATAGCAACGCTCATGCGTTGCATAATCATGATGGTTGCCAATGACTACACCTCTTAGGCAATCTCCCGGATAGCCTCTGATATGCGTTTGTTGTCAGGTATGAAGTACTGTTCCAATGAGGGACTGAAGGGAACAGGCG
>JAEORS010000172.1:0-4778 GCA_016840795.1 Candidatus Thorarchaeota archaeon
AGGTGTCTGCCCATCTAGCTCGCTCAACGCCTTTGCAGTGTCAGCGGATATTCCATCCACCTCTTCCTTTGAATGTAATAGAGATGTGGTCTGATAGATATCATCAGGTTTGGCTGATTCGGTGACAAAGATGGCTTTCTCCCAATATGCCTCAGCAGCCATGTTCATTGCAAGCTCCAACGGGACCTCGAGAAACTCGGCCGCGTCCTGAACAGTACATTTCTCTGGAATGAGTTTTAGAAAAGATATCACGTCAGGTCTTGAAGTATAGAACTCCCAGTGATCTTTGAGTTCAATCTGAGTTTCCGGAGTTATCTGTTCTCTGACAAACTCCTCCACGACATTGCGCTCGAATCGTGTGTATACAGCCAAGTCGAGTTCCACCCATCTCAACAGGGCAAATTGGTCTTCGAACGCATCTATGAGTCTCCTCATTCTATGCCTGATATCTTCTGTGTCTTCCTTGGTTGCAACTGCGCATAGGGTCCATTCTCCAAACTCGACGATTATCTTGTGATCAGTGCCCTCGAACGCACGAGCCCTTGATGTCACGGAGGAGGTTGCCTCGTCAAAGAAAGAAGTCATCGCCACAAGAAATGAAGACAGAAGGTCGGGGTCGAAATCTGACTCCACGAAGTCGTGGTGGTACATACAGACCCCTGTGTCTCTCTTTATGATGTAGACACTCTGAATCTGCATCTGACTGTTTCCTCTCTTGCTCGACGGCTTGTAGTTTCTGCAGTCCCCATGGCGTGTGGGCGGCAAACGTGGATCATGCCCTTTTGAGCATTCTAGTGAAACTGTAGGAGCCTGCCCGACATTTCACTAGGACTATAAGGATAAGAAATTGGTGTGGATGTATGACTGAAGATTTGAGTGTCACTTGTCCATCGTGCAATGAGGGGAAGCTAGACATTCAGTCAATCCTCTATAGTGTGCCCTACTTCAATGAACTCGCCATTTTCACAATGACGTGCCCCAAATGCAACTTTCGTCACAACGACGTCTTCTCGGCTGAGCAAAGACCTCCCATGAGATGGGAGTTGAATGTCAGCAACAAGGGACTCATACAGACTCGTGTAGTTCGCTCAAGTTCTGGCACCATCAGAATGCCGGACTTCGGCATAGACATAGAACCTGGTCCTGCAGCCGACTCCTTCATCAGCAACGTCGAAGGAGTCTTGCAGCGAACAATCCCTATTGTTGAGAGTGCCATTCGGTTCGCTGAGAACGATGATCAGCGAAAGCAAGGGGAAGTAGTCCTCGAAAAGCTTCAGAAAGCAACGGAGGGGGAAATCCAGTTCACCCTGATTTTAGAGGACCCCGCCGGAGTGAGCGCGATATTGCCTGACAACCTCAGCCTTGTCACCAGAGTGGAGTTGACCCAGGAGGAAGCCTCACAACTCAAAGGTGCTCCGGCATGGTTGGAAGTTGCTCGTCAGGGCTTTGATGAGCGTAAGGGCTAAAAGGTCAGCGCAGGGACTCCGAGTAGCAATGGGCCGGTAGATTAGCCTGGTAGCATCGTCTGGCTTGCATCCAGAAGGTCGTGGGTTCAAATCCCACCCGGTCCACCATTCCTTTTCTTCCAACCTAATTGATTATGTAACCAGCCTTCTCCCATGCTTCACGCATCACTGGATTGCGCTTGAGAAACTCGTCGACAGTCCTCTTGGGAACTTGGTTTAGTGGGCATGAGAAGTTCAGACATCTGGGACAAATCTTGAATCTTAGCACAACAAGCCAGGTGCCAATACCGATGAAAGTGAGCAACAGGAAGATGAACTGCTGGCTGACAATCAAGAACGGGAGTGGGAACCCAATAAAGATGCCCAGGGCAATTATGAATTGAATCTTGTCAGAGCGTGACATCGGACTTGGATTGTAGGGCCAGGTTTTGTATAGTCCATAATTAGCGTAGCAATGGAGAGTGTGACCTTGTCCTCCATCCTCGGCGTAGAAAGGACAATGACTGCACAGGATTCTGTTCTCCCAGAGCTCGAAGAACACGATCCAGTATGCAAAGTATGCTAGAATCCACCATCCCATGCCTCCAAAGTACATGCCTGCTAGCGAGGGTATGAAGAACATGAAGGCACTCACGCCAAACATCAAGGTGTCTTTCTTGTGAATCTCACAATGGATATCGTACTTGAGTTTGCAGTCGCCGCATTCTTCTTTCGATTTCCAGATGCAGATGTTGAAGGGATTCTTCTCTACCGCCTGTCTGCTAGCGTCTGTTTCATCTGACAGTCTTTGCCGCTCCTTGTTCATTGCTTAGGTGATGTGCTCTTCCTTGTGGTAACTGTTACTTTCTACAGGGAGAAGGAACTACATGGGGCAGTTCAGAAACAATGCGGCCATAAGAGTGATTTGGGGGAATCCCCTTTTCGCAGCATCCAAATGAAAGAAGACAAGCTAATCTCAATCGCACTTAGATTCAATGAGATGATTAATTCGCGGGACCTCACAGGATTATCAGTTTTGATGACAGAGGATCACACTTTCATAGACATATCCAATCGCGTACACAAGGGGAGGGACAGCATGATTGTGGGCTGACCCGAGTTCTTCAGAAAGCACCCCGATTATCGGAATAACTTCACCAGAGTAAGAGCGAAGGCGGACACCGTCATCATGGTGGGCTTCTCCGAATGCTCCTTTGACCCATTGGATGGGCCATCAATTTGGACTGCAGAGATTAGAGATGGTCTTGTGGCTGAGTGGCGCGTCTACGAAGATAGCGAAGAAGTCAGAAAACTTCTCAAGATAGAGTGACCCATGGACTGGGGCGGTTGCCTACTCTTGCTGCTGGAAACTAGCCTAGTTCTGCATTCTCTAGAAGTCTGAAACATCATCTCCCTTATTGACAAACCACTGGCATAAGGCAATGCTTAAGAGGGGTTAGTCTTGGCCTCGTATCCAATTCGCACAAGAACCTAGGCCGTCTTGCAGGCGTTCGCATCCGAAGGACCCTGCGCCTAGACCTATCAGATGGTGATTCGTGAAATGCAATTGTTTGAGACCTTCCTTGACATGCTTCTAATCGAGAAGATAATGATTGCACTCGTTATCGCGGCGGCGATTGCCAGTCTCATATATGCATGGTGGCTCAGAAAGGGTGTTCTTGAGCTCCCCAAAGGAACTGAGCAGATGCAGAAGGTATGGAACGGCATTCGGGAGGGTGCACTATCGTACCTCAACAGACAGTTGAAGTCAATCATCCCAATCTTGGCTGTACTATCTTTCCTTCTCTTCTTCACCGTGTACGTGACAACGCCGGAGCGCGGCACTGAGATTCTATTTGGTGGGACTCCTGATGGAGGCCGACTCATTGTTGGACTTGGTCGATCTCTGGCGTTTGTACTTGGTGCTAGTTTCTCTCTGATGGTTGGACAACTTGGTATGAGAATAGCCGTTGAATCCAATATACGGGTTGCACAGGCAACTCGAGAGGGTGAGGACCGTTACAATAGGGCATTGACAATATCCTACCGTGGCGGCACTTTCACAGGGATGCTGACTGATGGTCTGGGATTAATGGGAGGTACTATTATCTTCATCATCTATGGTATCGCAGCACCGGATGCGCTCCTGGGCTTTGGTCTGGGAGGTACACTTCTCGCTCTCTTTATGCGTGTCGGAGGAGGTATCTATACAAAGGCTGCTGATGTGGGTGCAGACCTTGTTGGAAAAGTGGAACAAGGTCTTCCTGAGGATGACCCGAGAAACGCAGCAGTTGTTGCAGACTTGGTCGGAGACAACGTCGGTGATTGCGCAGGAATGGCTGCAGACATCTTCGAGTCTTACGAGGTCACCATCGTATCTGCTCTAATCCTCGCAATCGTCCTGTATCTTGATACTGCGCAAGAAGCACTCTACCCAGTGCTTCCAGGAGGGCTTCTGGCTGTAGTCGTCTTCCCGCTGTTTGTGAGAGCAGTCGGTGTAATCTCATCAATGATTGGTACCTTCATGGTGCCTGTTTGGCCAAGGCTTCTACGGAAACGGGCTGTGTATGCTGAGAAGGCAATGTTCCTCTCCTATGAGGCATCGAGTGCATTCACTATCACCATTACCATGCTCTTGTCTTGGTTCTATGTGGGTGACCTGCGATTTGGAATCCTCGTCGCCGTAGGTGTCATGTTAGCAGTTTCGTTCAATCCCATAACGAGCTACTTCACATCTTTGAGGAAGCCTCCAGTGCAGGAGATAGTGAAATCGGCTGATACTGGACATGCGACATTCATTCTTTCAGGGATTGTTGCAGGCTACGAGTCGACTGTGGCTGCCTTAGTTGTGATAGTGGCGACATTTGGAATTTCAGCCGCTCTATTCTTGCCCGCTGTGGCAGTCGCGCTCGCGCCGTGGTTCGTGCCAGGTGTCGATGGCATTCTTTGGACTCTGTACGGTATTGCTCTGATAGGTATCGGAATGCTATCACACACAGGAAACAATGTTGCAATGGACTCCTACGGTCCCATCAGTGACAACGCTGCTGGGATTGGAGAACTCTCACCGGGAGACTTCGACGAGAGTGCTATGAAGACAATGGCAGAGCTCGATGCTGTGGGGAACACAACCAAGGCCATAACCAAAGGTGTGGCCATCGCCTCAGCAGTGATTGCGGCAGTTAGCCTATTCGACAGCTATGTCATCGTTGCACTTCGACCTCTCCACCTAGAACACATCTTCCTTGATGACCCACTAGTGTTCTCGGGAGTTCTTCTCGGTGCGGCTCTCCCGTGGCTGTTTTCAGCTCTGAACATTAAGGCCGTGACACG
>JAEORS010000173.1:0-4767 GCA_016840795.1 Candidatus Thorarchaeota archaeon
CCGTAATCGCCGCAATCACTATGGGAGCATTTGCTCTCAGGCCAAGGAAGTTGGTTGTCAGGTCTATCTTGTCCTTGTCGATCTCAGGAAGAGCATTGTGAACGAAGTTCACGTGCTCAAACATCGTCGAAAGGCGTGTCTGGACATCTTCATCCAGACAAATCTCGATATGTTCTATCTTCCTTCTGCGAGTAAGGGCAGCTTCAGAATCATCGTCTTCGGATGTATCGTTCGTACTGAGCTCTTCCCTGGCCATTTGAGTGCCTCCAAGTAGAACAGAGAGTGTGTCTTTTGCTTGATAGCAGTTGTGGTTCCTCTTCGGGAATGACGGGCCTAGTCCAAGTCCATATCAAAGAACCTTCCGGACTTGGCCATTTCCTCCTTGGTCTTGAGCCAGTTGTCGTAGCCTTTGTCCCTGATCTCTCGCAGACCTGGAAGTGCTCTTGGATTGCCACTCAAGATCTCACAATTTTCCATTCTGATGCATTCGACGCATGTGGAGTATCCTCTATCCGAAGCACATGAACGAACGTGGCAGTCCTTCTTTCCTCCACCTTCTTTGCAGCCTTTGCAGCTTTGGTAAAATCCAGTAGCGCCGAATGGGAACATATCCATTGAATCGCCAGTACTATCAATCTGAGTCTCCACTGGACTCTCGCCGATTCCGATGACACTGTACTGGTCGGAGATAATCTGGGGAACCCTAATCCGCTCTGCGGTTCGGTCTTCGAACCGTGCACACCCCGGACAGTAGAGTCCACAGTAGGATGTCAGGTCTCTTGGGTCGTGCAAAGCGGTTACCTCCAAGAAACATACGTACAACTGTGAGATAAGTATTACACGAAGCGATAGAAGACGTTTGAAACAGCTATTCCACACGGTTAAAAGTGCGTTCCACCAGATTCTAGAGAGATTGGTTAGGCAGTATACTGAGTGGAGGATGCACTCTGTGACGATTGCAGTCGTCAAGTTCCCGGGCACGAACAGTGAGAAGGACGTTATCCGAGCATTGCAGGCGATTCCCGACGCTGAGCCGCAAATCGTATTGAGCCGTGAAGATCCTGCTCTTCTACTAGACGCTGACGGGGTGATCATACCTGGAGGACTATCCTATGGGGACTACGTCCGTGCAAATGCAGTTGCCATGATAGATGACATGAGAGATGTCATCAGGGAAATCGCAGACTCAGGAAAACCCATGATGGGAATAGGAAATGGATTCCAGATACTCTCAGAGTTCAAGATTCTACCAGGCAGTCTGAAGCCGAACAAGACGGGCAGGTTTGTCTCCAAGTGGGTCTATCTTCGTGTGTGTGAGAATCCCACAATGTTCACTGAGGGTCTTGAGGGGAAGATTGTTCGCATCCCGGTTGCTCACCTAGAGGGGAGGTACCAGATTGGGAAGAAGGGGCTAGAGAAGCTGAACAGCTCGCATGAAGTCGTAATGAAGTACTGTGATGTAGATGGCGAGATGACCTCAGATGCAAACCCTAACGGTTCCATTGAGAATATTGCGGCTGTGGTCAACGAGAAGGAGAATGTGCTGGGACTCATGCCGCATCCCGAGCGGGCTGTGCGAGGGGAAGTAGGGTCCAACGATGGCCTACTAATCTTGGAGAACTTCGTGAGGGCCGCGGAAGAACGCTAGGGTGTTTACGATGCTTGATGACCGCGAACGTGACCAACTGACCATTGCACTCGGGAGAGAACCCACGGAGACTGAGTTGCACATTGTTAGTGTCATGTGGTCGGAGCGGCGCAGCTACAAGAGCAGTAAGCGATGGTTCCAGCTCTTCAAGACAGATGGAGAGAGAGTCGTTCTGGGCCTGGGTGGGGGAGCTGGCCTAGTGGACCTTGGTGATGATGTGATTCTTGGCATCGCCCTCGAGTCCAACAATCACCCTTTTCAGGTCAATTCGTACGGAGGCGCAACTAGTGGTGTCGCCGGTGTAATCAGCGATGTAATCTCGCACGGATGCAGGCCAATCGGCCTTATGAACTGTCTTCGTTTTGGAGACCCACGGAAACCCAAGAACGCAGAGAACCTTGGCGATGCAGCAAGAGGAATCTCGGAATTCGCCAATAGTGTGGGGATTCCGATGGTGGGAGGAGATTTAGAGTTCGACGAATCCTTCGAACGGAACAATCTCTTCAACGTAGCATGTATCGGTGTCACCGAGTCTGACAGGATAGTCAGGGGGGTCGTTTCTCAACCGGGGGATTCGTTGATTCTGTTCGGAGCCAAAACGGCAAATGAGAGACTCTCCGGACCTTCGAAGTACACAACTCCCATGGGAAGTCCTCTGACAAAGAGAATCCTCATTGACACCCTAGAGCAGCTACTTGAAGAGGGGTTTCTCGCCGGCCTGGAAGACCTCGGTGGAGGCGGCTTAGCTTCCGCTGGTGCCAAGTTGGCGGCAAAGGGTAACATTGGACTAAACATCCTTCTTGAAAGAGTGCCCTTGAAAGAAGAAGACATAGAGCCTGTCGACATATTGCTCTCGGAATCGCAAGATCGTATGTTGGCTGTCGTTGCGCCGCAGAATCTTGAAAGTGTGCTGAGAATCCTGGATGAAAACGAAGTGCCAAACGCCGTCATTGGTTGGGTCACGGATGATGACATGCTAACCATACGCTACTACGTTGACGAAATCGCGAAGGTACCCGTTATTCTGCTCCTCAGTGGCTTCCCAGAACCCAAACGATATGAAGAGTACCTGGAGGAAAGGACTACTTCCACTGCATGGGTGAAAGAGCCCGACGACCATGCAGAGGTGCTACTTAGACTCCTCGAATCTGCCAACATCACTAGCCGAGAATGGCTCTACAGTCAGTTTGACCAGCATATTCAGGGAAACACACTTGTCGATATTGGAGAGAACTCGGGCGTTCTGGAGCTACCCAAAGGCAAGAGAGTTGCATTTACAGCCGCCTGCAACTCAACGTGGTGCTCTCTAGACCCGTTCACTGGTGCAGCCAACTCAGCCGCCCTGGCTCTGAGAAACCTGGTTTCCATGGGCGCGAAATCAATACTAATCGCGGACTGCCTCAACCTAGGGAATCCAGAACGTCCTGAGCCTTACTCACAGTTCGTAGAAACTGCGAGAGGAGTCGGTGAGTTCTCACGCCACTTTGACATCCCTGTGGTCACAGGGAATGTATCACCCTACAATGAGGCAGATGTAGACGGTGTTTGTTTGAGAATCAAGCCAACGCCTCAGATAATCATGGCCGGGCTGCTACCTGAAGGTCGTCTGCCGCTTAGAAGGAGCCTATGTACACCTTGGGCCAACGTATTTCTAGTCGGCGAAACTCACAGAGAGCTAAATGGAACCGAGTTCCAGCGATTTCAACTTGGGAGAACCGAAGGCATTCCACCAGGTTATCAACCAGAGGCTGAGAAGAGGACTATGAACGCAGTTCTCTCTGTGATTGAAAAAGGCTTGGCCAGATCCTGCAACAACGTCGGGCGAGGGGGCCTAGGCGTGGCCTTGCTAAAGATGGTGATTAGAGGAAACTACGGATTCAGACTCGATCTCTCAGACGTTCCAGGGACTGCCAAGAAACAATCGGCGATACTCTACTCCGAGAGTTCTGCAAGGTACATCGTAGAAGTGACAGAAACCAAGCAGCCTGAATTCCTCAAAGTCATGAATCAGCACCGTGCGGCTGTATGCGAGCTCGGACTAACGATGGCTGAACCGACAGCGAGTTTCGGGAGCTTTGTGATTCAAAGGGAGAAAGCCCGGAAGAGCTATGAGAACGGGCTCCGTCAGTATATGAAGAATCTGTGAGGTTGCTTCATTTTGCCTCACTCTTGGGTGGCAGTCGACGCGCATACTCAATCGATTTCGTCAGGAGTCCCCTAAAGCTGTTTCTGTTCTCAGCAAACTCAGGGGGAGTCTGCAAGTATTCTTTCATCACCATGCCTTCTCTCGGCTCGAACCTCTTGAGCTCAGGATGTAGCGACATTTCCTCAGCTACGTCCTCCTGAGCCAGCCTGAGAAAGAGATTCGACTGGTGGACACCGCAGAACATATTCCCATTCATGAAGAACGCGTACTGTCCAAACATCTTTCTCATTTCACACTCCACTCCTTCAAGGTTGTCTTTCAGGAGTTCTAGCAGCGCTTCCGAAGGTCGTTCCCAGCTCATACTATACACAGTTGCACCTCTCATCATACAATGAGTTATCGATTTCGGCCGAGGTGTGATTTGCGCCGTTGTCCTAAGAAAATCGCTGGGATAATAAGCCCGTTTCCAAGAGAAATCTTGAGTGCTCACAAAATGAGAGGGAAGCTGCAATACCCGTATTCCGAAGCCCTGATGAACTATGAGTTCAGGACTGATCATCCACTCAAACCCGATAGGCTTCGTCTTACCTATGAGCTATCAAAGGACTTGGGTCTCTTGGACTCTGTGGAACTCTTCGAACCTACAGTCCCGACAAGAGAGGAGATAGAGCTTTTCCACACACCAGATTACGTAGATGCAGTCATCGAAAGTGGAGAGTCCCTGACTTCAAAGCCTGAATATGGACTTGGCACTTCAGACAACCCTGTGTTTCCGAACTTGTATGACGCAGCGAGCAGATATGTCGGTGCCACGCTTGATGCAACGAAGGCAATCATTGGAGGTGCTTCGAACACGTTTGTCATCTCCGGTGGACTGCACCATGCGCACAGCAACATGGCCTCGGGTTTCTGCATCTTCAATGACGTCGTCATCTCTATCAAACATCTCCTTCAGAAGAAGAAGGCCAGAATC
>JAEORS010000174.1:0-4766 GCA_016840795.1 Candidatus Thorarchaeota archaeon
AGTCGGGTACTCAACAATGTGCTATATGGCTATGGGGGTGGGATCCTACCGCTTGGGGGAGAGGGTGAGTTGCATGGCGGACATAAGGGCTATGGCCTCTCGATGATGGTTGATGTACTTACAGGCGTCCTCTCGGGGTCAAACTTCGGACCTGATGTTGTATTCAGAAGAAACGGAGAGGTTGCGCACCCTAGAGTTGGACACTTCTTCATGGTCTTGGATCCGGCCTTCTTCACCGAGCTGGACGATTTCAAGAGGAGAATGGATGATTACGTTGACTTGCTCAACACCTGCGCTCGGGCCGAAGGATATCCTCGCATCTACGTTCACGGAGAGAAGGAGTTCGAGATTCATGACTATCGCGAGAAGAATGGCATACCCCTTGATGGAAAGACCGTAGAGAGCCTTCAAGGATTCTCTGAAGAGTTCAGAGTGGAGCTAAAGTTTATGGACTAAGGTGAATCGTACTACTGGAGATGGACAGGGCTAGCCAAGGGGGCGTTACGAGTTCTACTGTTGTACGGGTTTCTCGGTCCCCTTGGCGACTTATCTGTGCCCCATCGACCCACGAATTCTGCAAAGTTCGTGTCGTCCAATGGCTTCAGGCCATTCATGGTGTTCCAGACCGGACCACCGTCTTTCATTTTGTCACACCATACTCGAAGATAACATTTGGGTCTGCTTTGAGTAGAGGGATAGTTTGCATGAGATCCGAGTGCAACCCAGGCATGAATCTGGAGCCCGTCAAGCAGTGGTGGCTCTGGGGCCCATCCTGGAAGGGTAAGAGTGCTTGGCTCTGTGGAGAGCCGTGCCCCCAAATGATTTGAAAGGAGCCACAGAGTCCCAGGGTTTGCAGATTCTGGAAAGTACCAACGAACCTCCACGTGTTCCCAGTCTCCAATATGCCGACCTACGCCGAATGGAGCAGGGAACCTGTTGTAGTTGTACCAGAACCAGAACTTCATCTGAACCATGTCCGGTTCTCTCCAAAACTCATAGTAGCAGGGTGTAGAAGGATCGAGCTCATCCGGGGACAGGTCATCCTGAAACTTGCTCCAGTCCGAACCATACCTGGCATACACTTCCTCCGCATCTGACGGGAAGCAACAGTATTCCCCCTCCTCCGGATGGAAGTGTAGTATCGGGGCGAAGCCGCGGACAAACGTTTCCGTGTCGCCATTGGGGTCGAGCATGATGGATGCGGTTCGCAAATTTCTCCTTATGGTTGTGTCGCCCCGCCAAGGCATGATATGATTCCTGCTGTTATTGAGGCTCAAGAAGAATCGTAACAATGTGTCGAGAGGGTATATCAATCTCAATTTCATTCTCATTCTTCAGTCTCAATGATTGAGAATCATCGACGGTTTCATCCAAGCGTGCAACCTCTGCTGCACTCACTGGAAAGCCCAGTTTGATAGTACATGATTCTGATTTCTCTGCGATATTCCATACTCTCAGAACAACACTCTTGGAGTCCTCGGAAATCTTGAATGCAGACAGCCTGATTGTGTTCGGCTCTATCGAGAGGAACCCCCTGCCATGAGTCACCCCATCCGAATCGCCCTTTGGCACGAATGTCCCAAACATCTGATTCAGGTACTTGTCTGATTCAATGTAGGACTCACTTTCGAACCAGCTGCCGCTTTGCGGGATGATGGAGTAGTCGAACTCGTGACTCCCCGGACATTGTGCCCCAGGAATCTCCAAAATGGGACCTGCGGCCTCAGGTCTGGATTTCATGGTGATTCTAGATAACCAGCCGACTGACCTTAGAAGGGTCAGGGCCAGGGTTCCTCCTCTCTCCTTCAGCAGCTCGTACTCCAAGAGACCCTTGGTGGCTATTGTCAGACCCCTCTTCTTAGAGCTCACCGAAACGAAGCTTCTCAGGGGGCATGTCGGTGCGGCTGGCTGTTTCCAGTCTTCTCCATCTTCTGGTTTCGCTGGTCTTTCTACGACGTCAAACATGCTGTCAGCAGAACTTGTTTTGGACGCGGTGTCTGAGGGGAATAGGACCCTCAGTCTGTGATCATTTGCTTCATTCTCGAATCCTGTCGTGATGTGGAGTATCGGGCTATCAGCAAACAATGTCAATTCATGGTAGAAATCGCACTCCACGAGCTCCTTCGAACGCTCTCTTGAGTCAGGTGTTGCAGATTCGGGGAGCACTAATGTTCCATCAATGCGAAGCTTACCGACCAGACCAGCGAGATCAGGTTTTGTGTCTGGCTCTGCGTCCTCCGCCTGGTGCCAATAGGACTCGACCGTAGTCCTGAGTTTCCTTATACCTGCTGATCGAATCGTGACTGAATTCTCGGCTGGACAATAGTCATAGGAGTCGCCAACATCCTCAGTGTCATCAAATTCGAGAAGTCCCCTGTAGACTTCTCCTGATCTCTTGTCGGTAAGCGTTATTGTCCCATTATCCTCAACAGAAGCAAGGATCAGCTCATTTTCCAACGTATTGTTCGAGAATCGAACAGGGACCGGTGGTTGAGGTGCCTCAACAGACTCCTCAGCCAACTCTATGTCATATCTCTTGAATCCCATACCTTCCACATTGTCTGCATAGACTGCGATGGTGACATTGTCTTCAGGATCTGCTACAATGTGTGCTCTCGGGTTTGTCCTATATTCAATACTCAGGATCTCCGATGGAACTACCCTGCCTTCCTCGTCCTTCACGACAATATGCCCACTAGTCAAGGG
This sequence comes from Candidatus Thorarchaeota archaeon, assembly GCA_016840795.1. Taxonomy (GTDB): domain Archaea; phylum Asgardarchaeota; class Thorarchaeia; order Thorarchaeales; family Thorarchaeaceae; genus SMTZ1-83. Next base: position 2,707 of record JAEORS010000174.1, read on the forward strand.
TTCTGCATCGAATTTCCTCCCCCAGACTTCTACAACTTGATTTCTTGAATTGACTCTCACTCTATAGGTCGTTGATACATGTCGTTTGAACTTCTCGAAGGCTGGGAACAAGAGGGCGAACGCAGAGAAATCAAACTCGAATTCAGTCAAGCGCTCGTTTCCAATCACAATCTCCCTCTTGCCAATTGGAGTCATGTCGAGCCCCCAACGCTTCACTGTGGCAATGTGAATCTCGTTCTTGGCGGCTTCAAGAGGAGTCGTCGGAGTTAGAAGCGGGTTCTCTAGTCGTACCTCCCCATAACGTGTGAAGCGAAGATCTGACAGAAGAATGTCCACGAGTGCAATTCCACTCCTCTTCTGTGGAGTAGGATTAACAATCATGATGCCTGGTTCAGTCTTGGAGCAAGTGCCAGCAAGGCACTCCAAGGCTTGGTTGGTAAGAGATTCTGCTATTTCTCCAATCCATCGGTACCTCTGCATCATATCATCGTGAACTTCATCAATACTGCAGCCGCATATGTCGTCGTGAGGATGGTTCTTCAGAAGATACTTCCATGCTTGTCTGATTTCGTGGCCGGGGTATCTGTTCCCCAGGATAGTCGAAACGGTGCACAATGGTTCTACACGTCGCTCAAGAGTGTTCTGCGCTGACTCATTTGCTTGTTTTAGAAAGACTCGCGCTGAATAGACACCTGAGAGTAGGTTCTGATGCTTCGATCTTCGGAATTCACCCTTGAATCTCTGTAGCTGTTCACGCCTCTCTCTAACGCGCGCGATGAACATCGGCAGTGTTCCCATCACTATGCTCTTCTGGTTCTTCGAGTTGTATTTCCTAATCACCTCGGGGACATGTCTTTGGGGCTCCAAGTGATCAGAGCCATTCATCAATAGCATCAATCCGATACGTGAGTGGGGTCTCAAATCCTCCATTACCTGCTCGATGATTGATACTGCATCGTCTACATCATCTGGAAGACCCGCTACATTCCCATATGAAAGTGGCAGCCAATGAGCGAGAATCTCGCTTCCATCACTCGCCTCCCAGACAAACTCGGCTCCCAGCTCATCGGTTTCATTTCCTGTTCCTCTTGCGAAGATTACCGAATCGATTCCAAACTGAGAGAGAATCTGGGGAACCTGACTTACATGCCCAAATGGGTCAGGTATGTATCCTACATTCATTACGTCGCCGAATTCACTGGCAACCGCTCTTCCCGTCAGAAGATTCCTAATCATGGATTCGCCTGATATTAGAAACTCGTCTGGAAGCACGTACCATGGTCCAATCAGTATTCTGCCTTCTTGAATCAATCTCTGAAGAAGGTCTCGTTTATCAGGCACAACCTCCAGGAAGTCTTCCAAGACCACTGTCTGACCGTCAAATGTGAAGTAAAGGAACTCCTTATCGGTTTCAAGAATCTCCAGAAGGTTGTTTACCAGCGTGACAAGCCTTAGCCTGAACTGCTCAAAGGGTAAATACCATGCCCGATCCCAGTGGGTTTCACTGATTAGGATGGCCTCGATCTCTTCTTCTACCATCGCACTTCACAAATCCTGAATGATGATAGCAGTCCCTAGGTCAATATGAATATCTCGAAAGACCTCATGATTCTCCCTTGAAGTCAGGTGACTGGACGCAGGCTGTGTCAACTAGACTCATTTCTTCTGCTAGGCTCTTGGGATTGTAGACCATTTCACCTTCAAATGCATCTAAACAGCTTCTCTAAGTTCTCTTGCAGTCTCCTCTGGGATTGTGTCATTAGTGTATATCCCAGTGCCAATCTCCAATCCAGCAAGGTGTTTCATTTGCACTCGGCTTCCCCGAGTTGGGTAGAACTCTACGTGGAAGTGCCAGTACGGATGCTCCCCGACACTTGGCCGTGTGTGAAGGACCATAGTATACGAGACTTCGTCAAAAACCTTGGAGTAGCGCAAGATAGTGTCCCTGATAATTTGACCCAACTCTAGGACGCGGTCTTCTAGCTCCAGCAGGCTGGGGACGTGGTCTCTTGGATAGATATGCACCTCATAGGGTAGTCTGGCCGAGAACGGTACGAGGG
>JAEORS010000175.1:0-4734 GCA_016840795.1 Candidatus Thorarchaeota archaeon
AGACAGTCGACCGTGATGCGGAAGAGCCCGAGGAGGAGGTAGACTTCGAGATTATCCTTGCCGACGAGAGATACCGGATAATAGGTGAGATCCTCTGTGAAGTGTACGAACCGGGTGAAGAGAAGTGGATGCTCAGTGACATAATGGATAGCGTCTTTCTTCACAGGTACCTTGGATTGCCAATATTCCTCGTCATAATGTGGGCTATGTTTCACTTCACCTTCACAGCATCCTTGGTCTTCATGGCGATGATCGAGGAGGCATTCTCATGGTTTGGAGGACTGACCTCTCAAATACCTATTCCATGGCTAGCGTCTCTGCTCACAGACGGCGTAATCGGTGGAGTGGGCTTCATAATGGTCTTTCTCCCTCCCATCCTACTCATGTATCTCTCAATCTCAGTCCTAGAAGACACAGGTTATCTGGCCCGAGCCGCGTTCGTCATGGACAAGGTCATGGTAAGAATCGGACTTCACGGCAAGTCGTTCATCCCACTTCTGCTTGGTTTCGGCTGTAGTGTTCCGGCGATCATGGCCGCCAGAACTGTGGATGGAGAGTCAAATCGACTAGCGACGATTCTTGTTACGCCTCTTATGTCATGCGCAGCCAGACTTCCGGTCTACGTCCTAATCGCAGGTGTTTTCTTTCCTGATTTTGCAGGTACAATGGTCTTCGTGATGTACATCTTGGGGATTGTTATGGCGGTCGCTATGGCACTTCTATTCAAAGGAACAATCCTTCGAGAAGAAGCGTCCCCCCTCATCATGGAACTCCCAACTTATCAGAGACCGACCTTGCATGGATCATTTCGGCATGCATGGGATAGGGGCTTTCTGTTTCTCAGGAAGGCAGGAACGTATCTGTTGGCTGGCGCTATCATGCTCTGGGTTCTTGCCAACACAGGACCCACAGGGTTTGGAGTCGCTGCTGATGAGTCATTCATTGCAATGATAGGGAATCTAGGTGCACCACTCTTCGCACTACATGGATTCCCCTGGCAGATAGTTTCAGCACTCATCTTCGGTCTTCTTGCGAAGGAGATTGTGGTTGAATCGTTAGGGATTATCTACTCCGTTCAGGGCGAAGCAGCAATTGGGACTATGCTGGCAATGTCACTAAGTCCGCTCTCAGCACTAGCGCTGATGGTCTTCGTTCTGCTATATACACCGTGCATTGCAGCAGTAGGCACCATAAGGAGTGAAACCGGGTCGTGGAAGTGGGCGGGCTTCTCGGTACTGTACCAGGTCCTGCTCGCCTATCTTATTTCGCTTTTCATCGTTCTAATCGGAGGGCTCTTCTTAGCATAGGAGGTGCAAGGATGGAAAAGGTTGAGTTTGCAGCTGGTTGGCCTTTGGCACTTCTGATGGGGGCTCTGTATTTTGTGGGAGGAATGCTTTGGTTAATAGCAAGCTTCGGTTTGCCTATTCCATTTCCTGCCACTGCGGACCCGATAAGCGCCATTGTGTTGATTATCATTGCAGCAATATTCTTCTCTGGAGTAAGACCTCTGCGCCAAGGGAACAGGGATGGGTTTGGATTCGTAGCCGTTGGTGTGCTTCTAGCCGGCATCTTGTTTGGACTCCAGTTGGTCATTCTTTCGACAGACTTTCTGGGGTGGGCACTTGGCCTAGAGGATTGGACCTCCTGGAATGCCCTGTCGACTCTCACGCCGACTGTGTGGTTGTTCCTTCTTGTCGTCCTGATCTTCGCGATTGCCAGAGCGGCTGAGGGAAACCGAGAAGGAGGGTTCACCAAACATCTCTTGGGAGGTTGATTGTGTGCTGAAAAGAGTTCTCCAGGTCTTACTCGACCAAGGAATCATCCACAAGCATGAACTTGCCAAGATAGTGGGAGTCCAGATGGAAACTCTTGAGGACATGCTTAGGTTCCTCGTTGAGAAAGAGTATCTGAAAAGGGAGGATTGTGTCGAGATTGAAGATACTCACTGTGCCAGTTGTCCGTCTTCGTCAAGTTGTTTGGATGACCAGATTGCCACGCACGACTACCACTTGACCCCCAAAGGCATCAGATATGCTAGGTCAGAATGAACCTAGCCAGGTAGAAGCAGCCGTCCATTCAGTTTATCTCAAGGCGAGATGTACAGGAGATGGGGAAAGATATTGGGAAAGTCAAGAGAAGAGGTCAAGTCAGCGGTCAACAGTTTTGTCAGGCAGATAAACGCGGGAGATCCCGAAGGGCTTATGAAACACCAGACAGAGGACTTTGTGTTTATTGACTATGACGGAGACACTACTCGTGGCCGTGATGGTTGGCACGGATACTTCCAAGACTACTCAGACTACAAGATTCATGTGAAGCACATAGTCATCAGCGGAACGGGTGCAGCACTAATAGGGGAAACTACAGGCTGTCATGTGGGGCCCGAGGTTGAGAGAGAATGGACCATCCTCTGGACGGCTGAAGCCAGGGATGATCTGTTATCCGAATGGCGAATCTATTCTGATGTTCATGAAGTGAGAGAAAGGTTGGACATAGAGGAAAGACCAACGAAACTGAAGGAGCACTCCGAGGCAGTGAAGTCTGCCGCGCTCAGTTTCGTGGATAGAATCAACGCCGGCGACTCCAAGGGTCTCATGGAGCTCCAGAGTGAGGGCTTCACTTTAGTAGACTATGAAGGAGAAGTATGTCGCGGTCGCTCTGGATGGGAGGACTATTTCGAGGAATGTCCTAACTACAAGATCCATGTGAGTCACGTGATCACGAGCGGCAATGGAGTAGCGATACTAGGCAGAACGACTGGCTCACATGTTTCACCTGAGGTTGAGGAGAAAGAAACAATCCTCTGGATAGCTCAAATCCGTGACGGGTTGGTAGCCGAGTGGAGACTCTACTCGGACACGGAAGAAGTAGAAAAGCAAATCGCGAAGACCTGATGGTAGGTTGACTCACCGGACCTGACATGAGATTTCCATACTATATAGTGAGAATGGTATGTTTTCCTAATATTATATGGTGAGGATGGTGATCTGGCTCGAAAAAACACTTGACGGAAAACTTAAATCGGAATGTGCCCATGCATTAGATGCACTCTGGGGGGAAAGAGACGGAGTGGAATCTAGGTATATAAAGGTTCGAAAGATTTATAAGTCCGAATGCGGTGATATATAAACATTAGGGTCTGCCCGCAAGGTTTGATGGACTTCTTGAACGAGATAGCGCCGCCAAGAATAGCTTCGACACACTAACACAAGGTGAGTCAAGCCAAACCTTTACCGCAATACCCTTGGGCCGAGGAGAGGTCGCACGAGGATGTCGTCAGGAGGAAGGAAAAGAACCAAACAGCCTAGAGAGGTCACCTTCACATGTCCAGATTGTGGTGGGCATGAGGTAGTCCAGGATCTTGAGAAGGGCGAGAGGATCTGCGCCACCTGCGGTTTGGTTGTCAGCGACCATCGTATTGATACGGGACCGGAGTGGAGAGCCTTCACCTCTGATGAGAAGGATGCTCGCTCACGTGCTGGAGCGCCCAGTTCATACGCTATTCATGATAAGGGCCTATCAACAATGATGGACTGGCGAGACCACGACGTTTCCGGGAGACGTTTCACTGCAGCCCAACGTTCAAAGTTCTACAGACTTCGAAAATGGCAGATCAGAACTCGAGTCCATTCCTCAGTTGACAGAAACCTCGCTCAGGCAATGTCTGAGCTAGACAGACTAGCATCGCAATTAGGACTCACCAAGAGCATAAAGGAGCTAGCTGCTCTACTCTACCGGAAACTCATCGTCAAGAGGCTTGCACGCAGCAGGTCGATTGATGCAATGGTGGGCGCAGCAATATACGCAGCCTGCCGGTTGAGAGAAGCACCTAGATCCCTAGAAGAAATATCCCGCCATAGCCGGGTGTCCAAGAAGAAGATTGGTCAGCATTATCGTCTATTGGTTGAGAAACTAAGACTGAAGATGCCTATTTCTGACCCACGGAACTACGTCCCTAGACTATTAACCCAACTGAACCTTCCTGGCGAGGTGCAAGAGAAGGTAATTGAGATCTTGGAGATGGCCAGAGAGAGGAGGTCCTTAATCACTGGAAGAGATCCGAGAGGATTGGCAGCAGCAGCCATATACATCGCTTCCATACTCACAGACCATAGAGTGACTCAACGAGATATCGCTATGGCGGCAGGCGTCACCGAAGTCACTGTACGCAACAGGTACAAGGAATTGGTGAATAAGCTAAACATCACAATGGCTCCGTGATAGAAAGAATGTGCACGCAAAAAGCACGCAAATGTGGTGTGGGACTGAGTCCCCATCACCCCACCCTAGGAGGGAGAAAAGTATAGCATCCAGAACATATCAGAAGAGGAATCTGAACAGAACAGAAGTAGATACCGTTGTTGACTCCACATGTCCCGATTGTGGGAGCTCTGAGTCAATCTACGAGAATGGCGAGTTGGTCTGTACTAAGTGTGGGCTGGTGTTGTCAGACCATCGCATCGATACGGGACCTGAATGGAGGGCGTTCACGGCGGACGAGCGGGACGCGAGAGCGAGAACTGGTGCGCCCACAAGTGTCGCCATTCATGATAAGGGACTCTCCACAATGATTGATTGGAGAGACCATGACTCAACAGGTAAGCGGTTCACTGCCTCGCAGCGAGCTCAGATCTACAGACTGAGGAAGTGGCAGAGACGAACCAGAGTTCACAGTTCTCTTGAACGCAACCTTGCGCAGGCAATGACAGAGCTCGATAGGCTCGCCTCACAGAT
>JAEORS010000021.1:0-17123 GCA_016840795.1 Candidatus Thorarchaeota archaeon
GAGAAGGTCTACATCTCAGGTGTCAACGAGAGCGAGAAGTACGGAGGAGTCTACTGGACACTCGCCAAGTCTGATCCCAAAGGGGACCACAAGGCCTTCGATGCGTTCATTCTTCCACTCAACATGGGTGACGGCGTTCATCCCGGCATTACCACCACCCTGTTCGAGGACATGGGAAGGATGGGGGTTTCTACTGGCGGATTCAATATCGAGGACGTTGAGATTCCTAAGCACTACATCATCGGGGAGCGCGGTCGTGGATTCTACATGGCCATGGAGGGCTTCTCAGCTGCTCGTGTGTTGATTGGTGCCACCTGCCTGGGTTCTGCTCAAAGCTGTTTCGATATTGGTGTGGATTACGTAAAACAGAGGAAGCAGTTTGGTAGGCCTTTGGCAGCTTTTGAAGGAATTCAGTTTGAAGGAGCTAAGTCATGGATGGCGCTTGAGGCAGACAGACAACTAGTCTACAAGGCAGCGTGGATGTGGGATCAACATTATGGGGAAGGCCGGAAAGACATCACTAAGCTCGACATTGCCCAGGCAACCGCAGCAGCAAAGTATAGAGCCCCTCATGATGCTTTAGACGCCATATCGATGGCCATGACTTGGCATGGTGCTTTTGGCTACACCAAGGAATGTCCACTCGAGGCTGCTTATAGAGGTGTTCGCTCTTATACAATTGGTGCTGAAGGTGGAGCTCACATTCAATTAGTGGTCATATCTAGAGAGCTATTCGGTCCAGAGAATCTGCCCTATAGACAGAAAGGACAGTTCGAATAAATCGGCAAAAGGGGGATCAGGTTCCCCTTTTCTCTTTCTTTTTCCTTTTCATCCCCATGACAATTCTTCTTATGTTACGAGCATCCAATGTGTATCCATATTTATCGAATAGCCTCTCTCCTTCTTCTTCAACTCAACTTCAATGATGCAGCCGGTACTCTATTTGATTCAAAGGTTTATATTGTCAAATCGGTATTGGGACACCTTCGTTGGTGTTCCGCGAGGAGGGAACCAAGCATCATGAATCCTTCGACCGTCCTTCGGGAAGGACTGCTAGGAATGATCGTTATTCTTCTTGTTGCCATCCTGTTCCCTCCACCGGTTACACATGTGCACACTTCCACAGCCATTCCAGTACTGGCCACTGAATCAGCACGACAGCCATCACGGATACATGCCGCATGGGAGATGTATTCTTGGATTCGTGTTGCTTCAAAGCCTAGGATGACGAGAAGTATTGACTTGGTAGGATATCCGGACACCAAGTTGCAGATTCCTGCCGTCCTTCCACATGGTTTCTTCAGGAGCAATGAAATTGACAAACAGGACCCCTTGACTTTCGAACGCAGCAGTCTGAATGGTTACACTCCACATAGTCCGATTGTCATCGAATCAGATATCGATTTCTTCAATCAGGGATGGCCTGGCGCCGGAACTCCCACAGATCCCTACCGAATAGAGAATCTGACTATTGATGGCAATACGATGAATACCTGCATCGACATCCGGAATGTTCGAGCTCATTTCGCTATTCGTAACTGCTTGCTATACGGTGCGAGCTACTACAGGCTGGGAATCTACATGGGGAATGTCACAAATGGCCACATAACCGACAATGAAGGCACCAACAATCACATTGGAATCAGACTCGTACACTGCTCTTTCAATACATTGTTTGACAACGTTTTCAGCAACAACAACCTGCATGGAATCTATCTTTCGGAGTCAGCCTACAACAATGTTACCGGGAATATCGCCAACAACAATGGAGACCACGGGTTATACCTCTCCGATAGTGGGTCAAACACCATATCGGACAACACATTCACAACCAATCAGAAGAATGGCATAGAAGTTGACTCTTCAGACTCGAACACCGTGACGCATAATGTTTGCAATGGCAATGCGTATGGCATTCATCTCACTGATTCTAGCTCAAATACAATTGCCAATAATACCTGCTCCAGCAACAATGCACAAGGCATCTTCCTGAATCATTCGGGCTCGAACTCCTTGGTAAACAACACATGCGTCAGCAACAATGCAGGCATCTGGTTGTATGATTCCAGTCTAAACACACTAAGTAACAACAGCTGTTCCTCAAACAACAACTATGGCATCGGCTTCGGCTCAAAAGGTGGTAGCAACAGCATTCAGTGGAATGTTCTGATAGACAATGGAGGCAATACCTATGATGATGGGATGGGGAACGCCTTCAGCTATAACTACTTCTCAGATTACCAGGGTACTGATCTGAATCAAGATGGGATTGGTGACACTCCACATAGCGTTTTGGGAGAGGCTGGCAATTCCGACCTTCACCCTTTGATGCTCCCTCCTGGATCTCCACCAGACTGGATTGAAATCCCGAAAGACCAAACCGTGGAATATGGCAGTGATTTCAGGTATGACCTGAATGCCACTGCATGCCCCCCAGGTCTTGATAGGTGGTGGCTAAGTAGCACAGCTCACTTCGTAGTTGACGAATGGGGCGTTGTGAGCAACGCCACAATTCTGGAGTTGGGCTTTTACGAAGTAGAGGTTAACGTCAACGACACCGAAGGCCAGGTTCTCACTTCTGACTTCACGATTACTGTGTTGGAAACCACACCACCTACTTGGGTCGATCTACCAACTAATCAGATCGTAGAGTTTGGGGAAAGCTTCCAGTACGACCTAAATGCCACAGATATGTCTGGACTCGACGACTGGTGGCTGGACGATACGGATTACTTCCAGATTTCCAACGATGGTGTCGTCACAAGCAAAACAGTGCTTTTTGTTTCTGTATTCGATGTGCAGGTGTGGGTCAGTGATGTCTGGGGGAACAATGCTACAGCCATATTCACCGTTACGGTTCAGGATACGACTGCACCTGACTGGACTATACCACCAACCAATCAGACCATTTGGGCAGAAGAGGCGCTTGACTATCAGCTCCATGCCTCAGACTTGTCCGGTATCATCCATTGGACCGTCAACGACACAGTCCGTTTCACAATCAGCGAAACAGGTCTTCTAACGAATCATGCTACTGTGAGCCCAGGTCGTTATGGCTTGGAGATCACCGCGTATGATCCGTATGGAAATGAACTCTCAGCCACCATCGTAGTTCTCGTAAAGGAAGCAACCACGACACCTACAACACCGACAACGACCACCACGATTACGACAACAGCCACGTCGGGAATTGACATAGAGGCCCTCACCACAAAGCTGGGGATTATGAGTAGCATAGCTGGCATCACTTCGGCAATCATTGGTCTTATGATTAGAAAGGAAATCATTACTGAAGAAGGAGACCGGGCGACTGTCATTCTAGGCGGCGTCATTTTCATCGTTGCAGTCTGCAGCTATGTATGGTTTATTCTCTGAGTTGCTATTGTAGTCTGAAGTCTAGGCACTATGTTCCTGCAAAATAGACCACGTCTTCTTTGCACCTGAGTTCTTACCCTACAGACAAGACAAGCAGATGTAGATTCATTTTCCAACTTGAGAGAGGTTCCAAGCCTCTCTCCCTCACTATATCTTCTCGACGAATGACTGATTACTGGTCTAGCGCTCAGATTCGAAGGAGGTGCCAGTCTTGGAGTTCATCATTGGGTACGACTTGAGGAGGTTTGGGAAATACTATAGAAGACTCGCCGACCTCCATGCCTACTACAGGACTCGCAGCTTAGTGGAGCGCAACTTCAACGACCTTGGTGACGACGAGAGGGGCCACATAGAAAGTGGCCCCTCACACCTCATCATCTGGAAGGACCAAGACCAGATCATTGGCCATGCAATCTGGCATGAAACGAGCACAGACGAGATGACAAAAGGCAACCCGAGAGAAGACGACGACAGGGAAACCCTCCAGAGGCTTTTTGGAGGAAGAAGAGATAATCTTGCCGAGTTCCATGAGGTCTGGCTACAGGCAGAGCACCGAGGAAAGGGGTATGGAAATCAGTTCTTCTCATTCTTCGAGGAGTCCCTTCGTGAGCGAGGTCTTGACGGGATAGTGTACTACAGTGAAGACCCCGCGGCCATTGCCCTTTGCCGGAAAAGAGGATACAAGGAGGGGTACCTTGAGAGGGAGGGATGGAATGTCTTCGTCATCCTATTCAGCAAATAGAGAAGACTTAACGCATGCCGAACATATGGACAGAGATTACATGCCTATGATCGCGTGACTACATGGAATCATAGATACGGGTCTACTTTTGGCCCATTCCTACTTGGACTTCCTTGTTCTTATGATTCAGCTCCGCAAAAGGAGGAGAGAGATTGAGAGAGAGAAATCTAGATTACAAAATAGTGGGACTAGAGATTCTGTTTCTACTATGTTGGATGGGATTCTCCCCCCTTGCATGTAGTGGCGCAGTGGTCTGGTCTGATGACTTCAATGATGGAAACCATGATGGATGGACCATCTGTAGAAACCCGGTATATGATAGTGTTTCAAATTGGTCAGCCACCAACGGCTATCTACAATTGGCCGGATCAGATTGGGGTATAATAAGCCATCCCAGTAATGTAGCATATGGGACATGGAGCTTGGATTTCAAATTCGATGAGGCCCAAGTTGTAACTAGATCATGGGCTGATATCGTCTTCATTAGTAGCAATTTGGATGGAGCTACTGACGACTTGGCTTGTTACTTCTTAGCTTTCGTGGTTTCTATGGCAGCAGAAAGCTATGGTCTCGCTTTACGTCTTGGAAAGGCCAAAGATGGCGTTTTCACAACAATGGATAGTTCTGAAACCCTTTTATCTGTTGCAGGTTGGCATCACATAGATGTGACTAGGACTACGACTGGTCTGTTCTCAGTATACAACAACGGTTCTCTTATCCTTCAGGGGACGGACACAGATATCGGCACATCTGAGCTGTTTTCGTTGTGGGCTGGTCAAGGATTGCTTGACAACGTCGTAGTAGACGATGCTCCACCCATTGATTGGTTGCCAATTGGTATGGGTGCATCCGCTGTTGTGATAATTGCAGTTGTGGTCATCTTTCTAAAACGGAGGTGAGGTAGACCTCAGACATTGATGTTGTGTAGCCTTTCAACCTGAGTGTCTGCCGTACAGGCAAGAGAAGCAGATGTGTAATCGTTTTCAAATCGAGAGGGGTTTCTCCTCTCACACACTCTACTTTCCAACTTCAGCGGTATCGTTGAACAGGACGATTCGGTAGCGTGCCTTGTTCTCCTTCACCTTCCGAATCGCTTCATTTACCTGCGTCATGGGCATTAACTCCACCTGGGGCATGATGTCGTGCGCCTGTGCGAAGGAGAGCATTTCCCGCATTGTGGCCCGATTGCCGAGGAAGGAACCAGTGATTGACAGTTGGTGTGCCACGAGGTCAGTCGAATTGAACACCACGTCTGGGAAGCCGAGAAGGACCAGTTTCCCATTCTTCTTCAAGGTGGCCAACAGCGCCTCCCAGTTGATGATGCCGGAGGCGGTGCATAGCAGAAGGTCGAATTCAAACCCAACCTGTTGCAAGCTGGTTTCGTCGTCCGTAGCGATGAAGTGGTCTGCGCCGAAGGCAAGCGCCTGCTGTTTCTTCTCTGGAGAGGAAGAGATTGCAGTAACCTCGTAGTCGAGGGCCCGGGCGAACTGCAGTGCGAGATGGCCAAGCCCCCCCACGCCAATGATGCCGATCTTCTGCGCGGGACGCGCTGCGTACGATTGGAGTGGGGAGTAAACCGTGATTCCTGCACACATGAGCACTGCAGCCACCTCAGCGGGCATGGCGCCAGGCAGTGTGTAGACAAAGCGGCTATCCGCAATGACGGAGGACGAGAAGCCGCCATAGGGGACCCACGTTCCCGAATGGACAATGTCCATGCAGAGTTGCTCTTCACCTTGTAAGCACCACTCACATTGCATACAAGACCGGCCCTGCCAGCCGATGGCGACCCGGTCCCCTTCCTTCAGACCGGATGCCTCGCGGCCCATAGCCGACACGTACCCAACAATCTCGTGACCAGGGACAAAGGGGAAGGCGGTTATTCCGTAGTAGTTGTCGATGGCGTGGATGTCAGTATGGCACACACCGCAGTGCGTGACCGAAACCTGGACATCATGCGCCCCCAGTTTGGGTGGCTCATAGGTGATTGCCTCGAGCGGCTGTCCCACCGCCCTTGCTGCATATCCCAAGACCCTCGAAGAAGACATTCATAGTACCTCCCCTGTTCAGTTGCGCGCATCCGCTGGAGCAGCCGAGGATGACGCCTGGAGCTAATTGAACCGAGGATATTAGTATTCTGTTCAGTAGAGAGAAATCGTCATGGCACGGAAGATATTCAGACCAGACTGTCTGCCATACAGGCAAGGGAAGCAGTTGCTACTTCATGGTCAGCAGAAAGCAAGAAAGCCGTCTGAGTCTAAGCCTCGATAGTGGTTCAATTTCTCTCGTCTGGCAACAGGGTCTTTGTCGTGACTAATACCATCGAACAGGTATATCATCACTCAATGTTACCATTCGTCATTCTGCCCTGCGTGTTGTCTTAATCGCTCGGCCAACTTTCGAATGTGTTTATGGCTCCGCTCAACACATCAAGCCCAGACGCTATCGTGAGCGTACTCCTCAGACGGCCTTCAAAATATTAGCGAAATTTTGTAATAAAGCTTCCTGCGACTCGAATTGCTATGATAGCAGGCCCTGAGCGCGGAGAATCGTATCGAGGTATTCGTGGGGCGGAATCTGAGTCACACCGGCATGGTCAACATTGATTACATAGATGTGGTCGATCTCTGATATAGTGAAAGCATCCAGGGGTATGGGAGGGGATTTATAGAATAGGTCGCACTCTTTCTTAATCTGCCGGATCTCATCCATATCTCGAAGTTCTGGAGGCTTGATCAGAATCTCTGGAATCTGTAGTACATGGTAATTTGGTGTTGCAAGAGCAAATCGATGACTGTATCTGCAATAACGAGCAATCTTTGCTGCATTTCTGGTCTGTCGATAGCGAGTGGGATATAATGCAGCCTTAGGTGGAACATAACCTGTTTCTATCTCTACAACTAGTGCCTCTTTTTCTACAGGAAGTCCAAGACGTTCAGAGATCATGACGTTCTCAATATCATGTTCTAGCTCAGGCTCTCTATCGCGCACTGCAAACAGATCTGCGATAAGCTGACCCCCAACAAGAGGGTGTTCACATCCCACATCATAACCCTGCTCAATGAGGTGTCTTGCACAGAGCACCTGCATCACACTGTGATTAATCTTGACAAGTCGCTTCTTGTTCAATTCCACCAAGCGATCACGTATTCGAGTAAGTTGGTCCACAACCTCTCCATTTGATGATGGTCGAAGCTGGTCCAATAGACTATCCAGGTCTTGTGAGAACTTACCTTTAGCCAAGCAATCACCAACGATTCTCTTTTCTCAATTGATGTAAAAACAGCCTCAGCACTTAGTCAGACTTGGCACCGCCTTTTAACATCACACGGTTATGTCTACTAGAGGCGTCAGACTGGAGTCAGGTCTTCTGCATAGATATGTTAGATTCTTGCTGGAGTCGCTCACGTCACGCTCGATCACCTGGTCATCAAGATTCCTGATTTTACGTACGATATCGAGGACCTCTTGAATCGTCAGGCCTAGTCGTTCAGCTACAAGCGTCAGGTCCGTTCGCGACCTCTTCCTCACAATGTCTCGTACTAGCTGCTCCCAATGGCTCTTGAAAGATAGCCGCAGACTGGACAGAGCTACAAAATCAAGCAACCATCTGTTTGATGGATTGCCTGAAGAGGTTGGAGAGCCTTTTCGACCACCATCAACAGTAGGTGCCAATAGACTACGATGGATCATCAGGTCTTTTACAAAGGCGGTAGTTTCTGTTCTTCTCGAATACCAATCAGGATGACTAGCTTGGAGTGTAGTGGTATCAATGCTTGGATATCCCTCGTCCTTCCAGAATGACGCTGAGAATTCAAATCTCTTCTCCCATCGACTCCATTTCACATAGCGAGACTCATCCAGACTCTCCATTCGTTCTCTTGCTGTTTTGACATCAGAAGAGAAAGTGCCCGTAGACAGTCTTGCTAGCAGTGCTTCAGCTATTCCATCATTTCCAGCCAGGAATTCCTTCTCCGCCTGTTTCAAAGACTCCTCTGCAGATCGTAAATCATCGGGAAAATCCATTAGACCTACTCCAATCCAGCATAAGATGGTAATAGCGCACAGGCAAATAAGACAGCTGTATTGGACTATCTGCCCTACAGGCAAGAGAAGAAAGCAGTCCATATTAGGCGGTCTTGGATTATACTATAGCAAGTGTGCTGGAAAAAGAATGAAAGGACGAAGAAGGAGACTGACATTCGAAGAGAGAGTCACCTGGAAAGAGAGTACAAAGAAGGAGATTCTCAGGATTCTGGATGGCGGCGCCTGGCGGTTTCGGGAGGATATTGTCCGTGAGCTACTCGTCGATGGAGGAGGGCTAGTGGACCAAAAACGAAGTCTTACCATTGCCGCATTTCGTGGGCTTGTGGGCGAAGGCATTGTCGAAAGCAAGGGAGGCATGGTCAGACTGAAGAGGGTGAAGCAGTGAACACTGTTCACTGTGGACCAGAGTATCTGCCACGCAGGCAAGAGAAGCAGATGTAGATTCAGCTTCAAACTTGAGAGAGGTGTCGAGCCTCTATTGCCTACTTTTTCTTGGGACCAGTCCTCTGAGGATTCGTCAATGACTCTAGTTCAGCAGAAGTCTGATTAGAAAGCAGTAGTCCTTTCGAAGCTATAGGGAGATGTAATGAATTGCTCATAGAGATAGGTACATGGCAGGTTCGAAGCGACAATAGGGAGAAACACCTGGAAGCGGCGCAGACTCTGATAGCAGTGCAGAGGGCCAAGCGAGAGGAGATGCTCTACAAGGAGGTCAGATTCTACACTAAGGTTGATGATGAGACGTCTACCGAACACTGGATGTACATAGACATCTTTGAGAATCTCGAGGATTGCCAAGAACACTGGGACATGCTTGAGAAGGACGACGAACTCAAGGCAGCTTTGGGGAATGTCATGTCCCAGATTGTCCCAGACTCTCTCAAGACCTCACTTTGGATCGAAGAGGATGAACTAAGACTCGAATGAGTTTCTTTTGTGCGAGTATAGCTCTCTGTCATGGCACGGCAATATTTGGACCTGAGTATCTGCCGTGCAGGCAAGAGAAACAGATGAAGTTTTCACAATTGAAGAGAGAGGACCTTCCTCTCTCAGTTTACCATAGGATATCAACCCAGTAAGCAGGATGGTCCGATTGTGGGTCTCTGACATATTCGCAATCTAAAACGGATGTTCCAGGAGAAAGAAAAACATGGTCAATTTCTCGAGTATTGTTCTCTCCAAAACTGTTCACACCTGTTGGCCACCTGACCCACCATGAGTCTTCTAGAATAGAGGTTGTGAGGTTATACGGCTCGCTGTTCGGTCTGAAATTGAAATCACCCATGAATATCACATTGTCTTTCCCACTAGATAACTCCAGAATATCATTCTGTAGAATCATCTTAGCGGATGTCCTTCCATATGTGTGCGTCACATAGACGGTGTATGTTCTCGATCCGACAATGATTTCGGCCTCGATGGTGGCTGTTTGTTTGCAATCCACATCCTCACTATAATGATAGATGGTTCTGGGATTCTCGATTGGATACTTTGATAGCAGTGCAACCCCTGTCGTTCCTGTTACTCCTTTCGGTCCGAAGTATGAATAGAGGTTCAACTTGTCTGCAAAATACCTCACTACATCGCTATTTCCTGCAATCTTACTCGTTTCCTGAAGACCAATTATATCAGCGTCGATCTTTCTGATGAGTTCTAGTTGGCCATCGTAGTTCTTGACATCAAGATCGTTCATTCCCTGTGCAATATTATATGTCAGCAGTCTCAGAGAAACCGGGTCACCTGTTTGTGTGGCGGGATGAGCCTCGAAAACTAACGATCCGCTGAGAGTCCCCAGGAACATGACTATCAAGAGCCCTGCTATGATGGTTTCTATTCGAGGGAGTCTGACGGGTACACTGTAAGAGGGCATATCGTCCTTTACTTTGAAGGTAGCAAATAGGAGGACTAGTCCTGCAATGAGAAAGATGAGCCAGAACATATCTCTAAGCAACGGACCAATCACTGGAACGAAACCCCAAACAGAAGTGAGGACTAATGTGAATAACAACACAAGCATGTACAGTCCGCCTCCTAATGTGAATGCTATACCTGCGGCTCGTGAAGTCGGCACCAACTCAAGACTTGCTAGTTTGTTTGATAAGAGAATGAAATCAATCAGAATGATTGGGAATGTGACTATCATCAGGTATAACGGTATATGATGCAGGAACGTTGTTGGAGGAGCTATGATTGGATAGGGAGAGGGGACATCAGGAAAGGGCATCTGATTGATGAAGACTGTCAGGACAAACAAGGCCACAAACAGGAGGTTCCAAATCAAGATCATTCTTGTTGTCAATCTACTCATGAGGTATGGGCGGTACAGCATAATTAGCGCAAAGAGCACAGTCATCAATGCGACAGCGGACACAACAGCTACATAGCTGCTCTCAGTCCACCTAGAAATCACGACAGGACTACTAAATGCAAAATTGACAAAGAAGAGAATGCTTGTCAGACCAAGGGTAGCTATTGCTAGACTTCTCTTACGTATCGGTCGAAACGCCTTTGTTGATTCATCTATACTAGGTTGAATTTCAAGCCGTTGCTTATCTTGTACTCGCTTCCAAAAGCCTCCCAGCATGAAGACCCCAATGGCAGCTAATACACATCCTATCACTTGGCCCCACCCATACGTAGAGAGATCGATTGTGAAATTCAGCGTCCTCAGCATGACTGATGCTGCCAAGGCTAGAGCCAAACCAATCCCAAGCGATTGGGCACGTTGTACCCTTTCATCAGATCTCCCAACCAGCAGGAGGGCGGGAAACAGGATTAGGAAGCAGCCAACGCCAAGTGCGGATATTACCATTCTCGCCAGAGTATCAACTAGAGGCTCAACCACCCTGCTTGCAATCATAACACCTCCGGCAGCAATCAGTAGTCTATCGGGGATGGATCTGCTGAAGGCAACAAAAATGATGGGTGAGAACAAGAACAGCAGTACTAGGGCATTCTGGTTCAATGACAAAGTCATGAGAAGGAGGATGTAGGTAGATTCCACATAGTCAGAGAAGAGTTGAATGAAAAACAGCAGTATAATGCCAGTGAAGATGAGTTCAGAGTAATAATCCTCAAAGAGCCCGCTGTCTATTCGCATAAAGGACTACACACTCCTCCGGACTAAAATGTTTGTCGAGGAAACGTCAAGATTAGGTTTGTTGTCGTCACGGAACGTGAGACCTTTGGACCAGATTGTCTTCAGTACAGGCAAAAAGAAGCAGATGTAAAACTCATAGAATTGAGGGGAGCTTCAAGCTCCCTCTACCTTCCTTTCATCTCAAACAATCTGAATTGACATTAGATGTGTAGCCAGAGGGGTCCTGTTCAACACAAAACCCACCATGAGCCAAGCCATTGCTACATACATGAAAAGAAACTTAGCAAGGGCAAAGCCTGAGGGAGCAATCGCGAGCCAGCCAGCGAACCCAACCGGGTCAACAGCCATTGAGAGCAGGAACACATTCTCAATCCCGTCTAGAACAGCAGCGATGACACCTACCCATGCAAGCGATAGACCAATCCTCTTCGGGAAACCTGTCCTGTAGTTCCACGAGATGAGTCTAGCGGCACTGAAGAAGAAGATGCCGTAGAACAGCATGAACAGATAATCTGTAAGGTTTGCTGTAATGAAGAGCCCCAGTTCTGTAGGATTCATGAGTGAGAAGTAGCTCTTAATGATCTCTGCATTGAAACCGAGCTGAGTGTCTTCCATTGAACCTGCATAGCCTGACATTTGCAGTAGTGCAATCACAAGCGTTGCAGCGACGATCATGAATGAGCCACTTACAACTGCGATGCGTCGTAACTGTCGCTTTCTCTGACGGTAGTCAGACTCCGTTTTTTCACTATTCGAATTCATCATGTGCGAGTCAACCTCATAAGTGAATGTTCATTCACTCATCATAAAATGAATGGCCATTCATTTATATATCCTTCTTGCCGCGCAATAGCTCACAATGAGAACTCGAAACCAAGCCAAATATGATTCAATTGTCAAAGCATCCATCCAATTGACCAACGAGTTAGGCTTTGATGGCATCTCTATCTCAAAGATTGCGCGCAAGGCGAAGGTTTCCCCAGCGACTATCTACATCTACTTTGAGAACAAGGAGGACCTCCTCACCAAGATCTACCGCGATATCAGGAGCAAGATGAGTCAGGGGGCATTAGAGGGCCTTAAGGAGGGAATGACCACAGTGGAGGTTTTCAAGTCCATCTGGCAGCACGCATTCACATTCAACCTCAGGCATCCTGAGTATCTCGCATATCGAGAGCAGTTTGAACGGACAACAATGATGAGGAAGATCAAGGCTGAGGACTTTGAACTTTTCCGGACAGTCGACAGTCTACTCAAGCGTGGCATCAAGGAGAAGACAATCAGGGCCCTACCTCTACCAATCTTGACAGCTTTTTCCTATGTCCCCATCATCACTCTTCTGAATTACCATCATGCTGGAATCGTCGAGATGGACGAGAAGCATATTGAGATGGCATGTGAGATTGCGTGGAATGCAATTCATTCATAGTCATGTCACGTGAGATATTCGGCTCTGACCATCTGTCCCGTGGACAAGAGAAGCAGATGTAGGCTCAGTTTCCAACTTGACAGAGGTTCCGAGCCTCTCTTCCTCACTCTTCTTGTGTTGGACGAACTGCTGTTTCCATTGAAACCATCGTCCCATGATTGTCATAGTCAAGGGGATGATGAGAGCAGAAGAAAAGTCACTCAGTAACAACACCGTAGTATGTCATCATGTCGACGTCCAATCCACTCAGCTTAAGATACATCCACAGCTGCATCTTGTGCATCGCAATGTGTCTCGTCATCTCCGGTATATAGTGTGCCCAGTTCTTTGTTTCTCCAGATTCATAAAACGGCAGTAGACTCTTCTCAAACAACTCCGCATCAGACATCTTGCGGAATCGTTTCTCCGCGCTTTGGATGCCTTCGTCGAACAAAGCCAAAGCAGCATCGATGTCCACGCTTTGCAGCTCCGTCTCTTTCTTTTGCAGGGCTACCTCAGAATCCAGTTCACCTGAAAAGAGAGCGAGATCCATAAGGGGAATCAGTACGAGGTGATTTACGAGATCTATGAGAGTCCTCAACCCCTCTCTTGGTACAAAATCAGAATTGACCATCCTCGCCTTGTCAATGACAACTCTGGCCTGCCTTGCCTCTTCAATGAAACTGTCCATCAGGACATCAACCACACCTGTCAATTCTCAGCCTTCCTTTGCATGAACCTGGAAAGAGGGATGAGATTAATCTCTCGGCTTGAGCAAATCCCTTTGGGACACCATCTTCCTCTCTGGCACCGTCTTCCTCAAAAGCCAGTAGAGGTGAACCTCAATCATGTGTGTTGTCTGAGGCGGATCTCAGATGAACCTACATAGATCAAGACCTCTTCTGGATGAGAGTCATCTCACTCTGTTAGTTCCATTCCACACTTCTGACAGAACTGGGCGCCTGTTTCAACAGCGGCGCCGCACTTGGGGCATTTTCCTGAGTATCTACTCCAAACCATGAGCAACCTCTCTATCTCATCACGCTGAAGAAGTCTTCTTCTTAGAAGTTCCTCTAGCCCTTGCACTAGCAACTCCTCAGCTTCAGCCGCTAGCAACATATTGCCTCTCGTACAGGCGCGCTGGAAGGACTCCTTGAAGGATTGGTCTTTCTGGAGCAGATTGTCCACGGATGCGAGAAACGAATCATCAAACTCCGTGCTCAGTGTATATCCTTCCATGGTCGATATACTCTCTTCAGGTAAGAAACACGGAGTGAGGACGCTATGAGAACCGTCGTCATACTTGACAACATACGTATGTACATCAAATAGTGTCAGTGGGGCGAGTTCTCTGATCGAATCGTTGTCCAGTGTCCAATTCATCAGGTTAAGAAACTCCTGTTGGAACTCCAAGACTCTATTCTCTATTGCCTGCTCAGACTTGCTGATTGCCGCATCCACCTGAGCCTTGAGGTCATCAAGCTCTTTCGCCTTAAGCTCCATTTCATTCCTAGCCGCATCGATTCTTCTCTGACGTTCTTCGATTTCTGTTTGTAGCGAGTTTTCTGCTTTCATCTTGTCTGATTCGAATCTTGATTGAGCTTCGGCTACACGACTCTCCAGATCCGCTTTCTTCTTCTCCATCATATCAAAGGCTTGTTGACTATTCGCCAGGGTTCCCTTCAATGAGCCTACGAGATTGTTGTATACTGTTACTGCACCTTGAGTATCGGCTTCTTTCTGCCCAATCTGTGTTATTGCCTCTCTCGTTTCACCAACAATCTCGGCAAAGAACTGTTCAAGTTCATTCAAGGCTCTGGAGAAGTCTGCTGTCATGGCTCGCAGATTGATCTTATGCTTCTCACGTAACTCATAGATTTCTTTGTCTTTGCTCTCAGTGAGCTTGGCAAGCTCTTGCTTTGTTCGTTCCTCCATCATTCTGACGCGCTCTTTTCCTCTTTCTCGTTCCAAGTTGGTGATGTTCTCTAGGATTGTGGTTTGACCCCCGTAGTTCTCCCGGATTAGCCTCTGCATAGTTTCTGCTGATTCAATGCGTAGCTGTGCGGATTCAGAGATTTTCTTGAACTCCTCAGACCTCCTGAGAGCAACGTTCGAGTCAGACCGGATATCAACTCTGTTAGGTTCAGCGGTGGGGCCAGAAACAAGAACGAAATTTCCAATTGCTTTGATGAATGATGGCTCAGCTAGACCCGCAACGCTGGTTGTGTGTTGGTCAACATTCTCAAGGAGGGGCTGTATCTTTGATGCAACTACAGGAATGTCTGATGCTTGAGACAGTTCAGAGCTAAGTATCCTTCCTACTTCACTTGCTCCCTTCATCTCAGTGAACTGAAACTCTGTAGTTCCACTGCTGGAAGCATTTAGAACAATCGATTTCGTTGGAGAAACCTGCACTATCCAGAATGGGAACGAAACACTGCTAAGGCCAGTTATCCTAGCCCTTTTCCCCTTCTGAGATTCTGCAGATGCAAGTGCCGCAGCTAGACAAACGCTTTCCGACTCTGGTCTAATTCTTGTGTCTTCCTTCTTGAACAAGTAATTTAGATACAGGTTACGGACCACTCAAAGACCACCTTGGTGACTGTGGTAGATTCAATTGCAGTTATGCCTTCTTACGAAGTATTGCTACGTCTAGCAGGGCGCACAAGGCACCTCTCATAAGAAACTCCCACTCAGAAATCAGCTCGAAACTCCTATGCAGTCTGCTGGAGGTGGTTGTCCGAAATCGCTCAGGGAGGCTTCTCGTCTGGCATCGCTTCTGAAGCAGGTTTGCCCCCAATTCCCCAGTGTGTCTTGGGAATCTCGTAGATAACGACTTCGACAGCCCGTTCTGGAATCCCCAACTCAGCAAAGACCTTCGTGATCCCTGAAATGATCTTCTCCGCAGCATCTTCTGATGTGCCCTTCCACATCTTAACGTCAACAATCGGCATGAGTTGTCCTTGAATCTTGGAGATTTATGTAATTCTGATTTCACGGTTTGTAGTGAGCAAAGATAGGATCGTCATGGGTCGTGAGGCCTATGGCCCAGAATCATTTCTTACAGGCAAAAGAAGCAGATGTGGTTGAGGGCCTCTTGAGGGCGGTTTGCTATAACCCTGTTATAGTCAATTACAGGGGTCTTTTATCAAATCATGTCTATGTGTTACAGCTGGAAGTGGTAGGCTTCCATATAGGAGTGTAGAAAGGAATGGATAAAGAGAGAAAGGAAGACATCACCGCGATTAAGGATATGTTGAGTCAATACGCCGCGGGTTGTAACACCGGAGATTTCGATCTCTGGATGTCCCTATGGGCTGATGACGGCACCCAGATGCCCCCAGATGCTCCAGCTAGAAAGGGGAAGGAGCAGATACGAGAAAGGATGAAACCTATATTCGATGACATGAAGCTAGACATAGACATCAAGAGTGTAGATGATGTTGAGGTACATGGCGACCTCGGACTGACCACATGCAAGTATACTTTGAAGCTGACTCCAAAGGCTGGCGGCGATACAATCACCGCCATGCCAGATGGCAAAGCTCTGACGTTGTTTAGAAGACAACCTGACAAATCCTGGAAGATAGTATACGATTGCTTCAACTCTAACGTGCCTCCAACCTAGTCAGGAATGAAACTCAGGAGAGGACCACTAGTAGACATTCGGACATGAGTATCTGTGATACCGACAGGAGAAGCAGATGCAGATTCAGTTTCCAACTTGAGAGAGGTTTCGAGCCTCTCTCCCTTAGCCTCTCCTCCCGAGAGGGTTTGCTACCCGGCATCCTCAACGGCTACTCCAGGATGATATCGCTCAAAGAACTCTTCCTTCACAATGTCCATCACAACGAGGTCGCGGAACTTCCCCATAGTGAAAACCCCTCGACGGCGAACTCCTCCCTGTTTGAACCCAGCAGACTTGAACGCGCTATGTCCGCGCTCATTCTGTGTGAACGTATACAAGAAAACGCTCTCAAGCCCGAGGATGCTGAATCCGGCCCATGGCATGACCTTGGTCGCGTCGGTTCCGTAGCCCTTGCCAAAGTTCTGGGGGTCATGTATCGCGATTCCAAGTTCTGAATTGCTGTTCTGCCTTGATATGTTCATCAGACTGACAGTGCCCAAGAATTCTTGGGACTTCTTGTCCTCTATCACCAGAAACATGTGACCATCTTTCCAAGGATCCTGCTTCGACAACTCGTCCAAGATTTCTCGCTCTCTGGCTCGTGAGAATGGCAACGCATGGCCCAGGTATTGACGCATCTCTAGATCGTTCCAGTGCTTCATCACATTGTCCATGTCATCAGGGTCGAGTGGTCTGAGATCCACAAGCTTTTCAGAATACATGGCCTGCACTGGACTGAAGTTTTGCATAAGCGTGACTCTGGTTCGGTGCCCAATAGAGAAGAGATTCAGATGCGTATGAGATTGACAGATTCAAGGAGGGT
>JAEORS010000176.1:0-4656 GCA_016840795.1 Candidatus Thorarchaeota archaeon
CAGCTGAATTTGTAACGCGCTACACTAGGGTACTCGAGAAACTCCCAACTACCCTTACCGCCAGCTGCAAGTGCACCCAGCTCGAGATGCAGCATAGCGATACCACAATCGAGCTTCCTTGAAACACCGAAGCCTTCTCTCCTGCTATTAGCTATCACTGTAACTGAGTCATTGCTGATTCGGAATCTCCAAGGTTGTCTGTTGGCAGCTGATGGGGCAATTCTTGCGGCCTCTAATGCAGATTTGATCCAGCTACTGTCATCCAGTTTTCCACTTACAATGAGCTTGTCGAGGCTCTTTCGTCTGTACTGTTTGGATGAAACTCCAACTCTGTCAGGTTTTGTCTTGGAGTATCCAACCGGTGTGATAGCTAGCACACGTTCATCGTTCTGGAGGTCGATCTGTTTCAAAACAGCATCCCGGCGGAAGAAACCTCCCACCCAGCAAGTATTCAAACCTAGCGATGTGGCCTCAAGAATGACCCCTTCGCCAAGATATCCTGTGATGGCTTGGATGTCTGGTGCGTTCATGTTGGCTACGAATGCGATGTAGTATGGGGCTTCTGTGACCCTGAGAATATACGGACCCACTGCCCCTTTGAATACATCATTTGCAGGTTCCCTTACAAGAACAGCTCTAGCACCAGAGAATGGCCTGAACTCGGTACAGACTTCTTCAATTCTTCTTGTCACTTCATCACTCGGAACTTCACCAGAGTACTTTCTCTGAGAGTGCCGAAAGAAGATTGCATTGTACCAAGCATCGACAGGAACATCCAAGATTATCGCACCAACTGGTCTGAGTAGCCAACGAGAATGAGATTAGTGTCTGTTGTTGCGGCAAAAAGTGGCGCCGAGGGTGAGATTCGAACTCACGGGTGCATTCGCACACTGGTTAGCTTGGTTTCCCAGTATCCAAGGATACCGGTTTTCAAGACCAGCGCCTTAATCCGGGCTTGGCTACCTCGGCGTGGATATCTGTCAAGCCCCAGCGACAGACGGCTGCTCTCGGTTGGAAACGCCTTTTAAGCTTCCTGCAGTGGTTGGCTGCTGAGAGAATATGACCCCTGAGCCTGGTTTCAGATATCACGAGCATACGGCAGACATCACCATTGAATGCTGGGCTCCCACACTAGAAAATGCGTTCGAAGAAGCAGCACGCGCAACGTTTGAGGTAATCCTAGACACCTCAACGGTCCAACCCAGAGACTCGGTCGACATCAATGTTCAAGGAGTGGACCTGCAGGAACTCTTGGTAGAATGGATAGGAATGCTCCTATCACTCATCGACATCAACGTTCAATTCTATTCGAAGTTTGAGATTCTAGAGATGGCCGAGGACTCCGATGGGTTCAAACTCAAAGGCCGCGCTTGGGGCGAGGATATCGATCTTGAGCGTCATGATACGCGAACTGAGGTGAAGGCCATGACGTATGCGGACATGAAGATTGACCAGACATCGGAAGCCACAACGCTGTGGTTCACGGTTGATCTCTAGGAGGCCTTCATATGGGACTGGAAGTGGCAATCCCCGATACTTCACTGGTCGACTGTTCTGACCTTCGCCAGAAGACTGTCAAGGTCGGTTCGTTGGGCAGAGCCATGGCTGTCTTTCGAGTGGATGTTGTGACTGTCTACGAAACAGGCCGAGTTCCATCAAGTCAGAAGAAGGACGTGAACCTGCTCGTCAGACTCCTTGAGTATATGGACACTCCACAGTATCTGAGAAAGAAAATCTTCCCCATTTCCCCATCGCTAAAATACGCTGGACTCCTACCGCCTCTCAGGACACTCAGTCACCCCTTGATTTCGACCCCTGAAGATCTGACCGAAGGGATGTATAGGTGGGGCATTCAAGTAAGAGATGGGCAGGTGGACATCGGTGCTGAACAGCTCATTGCGCATCCGGAACCAGTGAGTGAGCGTGAATCTACTCTATTCCGGATAGCTAGTACGAAGCCGAGAATCAGGCTAGAGGTAGCAAATCGCGATGAGGTGCAAGAGTACTGGGGTTTCAGGGTGGCAAGAACAAGCAATCTCGTAGAGAGACTCCGTGAAGCCTCTGAGTCAACTCGAGTTGTATTCTCCAGAAAGGCCCCCTCCTATGCCAGCCTCGAAGAGGAAATCAAGTCCACAGTAGGCAATACCAAGTCTGTACTTGCAGTATTTGGTGGGCCAAAACGTGGAGTGAGCGAGCTACTCCCTGATGAAAAGAACGAGCTGAAGAAGCATGTTGATTTCTGGGTCAATACCATCCCTGACCAGGGTACAGAAACAGTACGCTTGGAGGAAGCTATACTAGTGAGTCTTGGACTACTCAACAAGTCTGTAGGTGCAGTAATTGCAAAACCTGGCTTCCATAGCTAGGAGGGCGGCACGGCCATACCCGTGAGCTTTATAGAAGAATCATCTCATGAATGGAAGTCCAGAATCTGCAACTAAGGGGAACAGGTTGATTTCGGAGAGAGTTAGACGCCTGAGAGAACAGAGCGTTAGTACAAGCCCCTACATATCTACCGAGAGGGCTAAGCTGATGACCGAGTTCTATCAGAGTGGTGCTGCTGACAACGTTTCTGTTCCAGTCGCCCGTGCTCTTGCTTTCAAACACGTCTTGGAGAACAAGACAATATGCATCAACGAGGGAGAGTTGATTGTGGGCGAGAGAGGTCCAGCACCCAGAGCTACTCCCACCTATCCAGAGCTCTGCTGCCATTCCATTCAAGACTTGGAAATAGTGAACTCTAGAGAAAGAACATCATTCTCAGTTTCTGATGAAACTAAAGCCACATACAAAGACAAGATTATCCCCTTCTGGAAAGGTAAGACCATAAGGGAACGCGTATTTGCGGCAATGTCCGATGAGTGGAAGTCCGCTTTCGAAGCTGGTGTCTATACAGAGTTTATGGAGCAGCGAGCGCCAGGCCACGCCATTCTAGACGACAAGATCTACCATAGGGGCCTGCTTGATTTCAAGGAAGACATCAGACTGAGGCTCTCAGATATTGACCACGAGAACGACCCCGATGCAAGCTCGAAAGAGGAAGAGCTGAAGGCCATAGAGATAGTAGCTGATGCTCTAATCGCCTTCGCAAAACGGCACGCAGGCAAGGCAAGCGAGCTTGCAGAGAAAGAAGAGAATCCCGCTAGGAAGAAAGAGCTTCTGAGAATCGCTGAGATCTGTACGCATGTACCTTCCAACCCGCCCAGGAGCTTCTGGGAAGCACTACAGATGTACTGGTTTGTACATCTTGCAGTCATAATAGAGCTCAATGTTTGGGACTCTTTCAATCCTGGCCGATTAGACCTCAATCTCTATCCGTTCTACAAGAGGGAATCAGAAGAGGGAAAGCTGAGCAGAGAGTCTGCGAAGGAGCTCCTGCATTGTTTCTGGGTGAAGTTCAACAATCAACCAGCCCCTCCAAAGGTAGATATCACCGAACAGCAGAGCGGCACATATCAGGACTTCGCGCTGATTAATACAGGAGGGCTGGATGAGGATGGAGCTGACGCTGTAAACGACCTATCCTATCTCATTCTTGAAGTCATGAACGAGATGCGGCTTATTCAGCCAAGTGTCTGTGTCCAAATCAGCGAGAAGAATCCCGACACATTTCTGAAGGCTGCCATAGATGTCATCAAGGAAGGCTTCGGACAGCCATCAGTCTTCAATACAGATGTAATCCTTCAAGAGTTCCTCCGTCAGGGGAAGTCGATCGAAGATGCACTAGCCGGAGGTCCGAGTGGCTGCGTGACCATAAGCGCATTTGGCAAGGAGAGCTGCACACTCACAGGATACTGCAACTGGCCAAAGATACTTGAGATAACACTCAACAATGGATTGGATCCTAAGACTGGGAAAATGGTCGGTCTGGAAACTGGTGATCCAGCCGCCTTCAAATCGTTCGAGTACCTCATGGAGGCATACAGAAGGCAGCTCAAGTACTTCGTTGACACCAAGATTGAAGGGAATAGCATCATTGAGCGACTCTATGCAGAGCACATGCCGACGCCTGTCATGTCGTTATTCTTTGACGACTGCATAGCAAGAGCTAAGGACTACCACGATGGAGGTCCAAGATACAACTCGACCTACATTCAGGGCGTAGGTATGGGAACCCTGACAGACTCTCTATCAGCTGTGAAGTTTCATGTGTTCGACAAGAAAAACCTCACAATGGAAGAGCTTCTCACAGCAATCAGGAACGATTTCGATGGTCACGAGCCAGTTCGCCAGATGCTTGTAAACAAGACACCGACATACGGCAACGATGACGACTATGCTGACACCCTGGCACAGGCCGCATTTGACGCATACTTCGACGTTCTAGACGGCCGACCTAACACGAAAGGTGGAGAATATCGAGTCAATCTTCTTCCGACAACCGTTCACGTATACTTTGGACAGGTGACAGGTGCCACTCCTAACGGACGGAAGTCTGGACGCCCTCTCTCAGACGGGGTTTCACCCTCCCATGGAGCGGATACAAATGGCATCACGGCAGTAATCAAGTCGGTTGCGAAAATCGATCATGTTAGAACTGGAGGTACCCTGCTCAATCAGAAGCTCATGCCCGACATTCTGGCTGACGAACCGGGCCGCACAAGGCTTGCCCATCTCCTAAGGGCATACTTCAAACTTGGCGGTCACCACATTCAG
>JAEORS010000177.1:0-4650 GCA_016840795.1 Candidatus Thorarchaeota archaeon
CGTAGAACTCCTTCCATCCCTATCGTTTCAAGGACGTAGGCGGCGTAGGGTCCTGGAAAGCCACTCAATGCCTCGATATAGAGCCCTGTGTCGTCAACCACCACCGGCCGTTTCAGGACCTTATAGGCGTGTTTTGCCGCTTCCATGGCGACCATGCCGACACTTGGTGCTCTTACCTCGTACTTCTCAAGTCCGGATGTTTCAAAGGGAACGCCAAGCTCCTCAAAGACTGGGGTCAGTTCTTCGATCTTGTGTTCGTTCTGTGTAACGAGAATCAGCTTATCCTTTGACATAGGTTAGGACCTCCTTCACGACTTTGTAGGAACTCCGAACGCGCTCCAAGTCGAACATCCCTGTTACGTTCCAGAGAATTATATGCTGAAGGCCGAATCGACAGTATTCCTCAAGCATCTTGATCATCGATTCGGAGTTTCCAGACATGTAGAACTCGTCAAGGACTTCTTTGGGAACCTGCTCTATAGCTTTCATCGTGGTTTCCCGATCATAGCGCATTGGCACATAATCAGTCAGTGAGTAGAAATCCTTCCCAAAGGGATGCTCGTAGCCCAGTCTTGCCCATTCGTCGGACTGATAAAGCAGTGCAAACGCCTTTGCCAGCTTGCTCTGCTTCAGCCTGTCACAAACGGATTCGTCTTCATCTATGATGCACCAGTTCCAAAGGGCGGCCGTAAACGGACCACTCTTGCCCAGCTTCTTCCGATGATCTTCGATTGTCTTCAGACGATTGCCATAATCACTTGGAGGAAGAAGTGTCGGAATCCAGCCATCTGCAAGATCGGCTGTGATCTTCAGCATCTTGGGACCCATGGCAGCAATCCAGATAGGAGGTGGCCTTTCGGGATTCAATGGCCTCAATGACATGACTGCATCTTTCAGTTTCCAGAACTTCCCATCATAGTTGAATGGTTCTTGGGTTTGCCAGACCAAGCGGATTATCTCCAATGCTTCTCTGAGTTTCCCGACTTGCCCAGAGTAGTTCAGACCGTAGGGTTCGATGTTTTCAACCTCCCCGGCTCCAATCCCCAGGATTGCCCGTCCATTGCTAATGTGATCAAGTGTGAGAAATGTCTGAGCAAGTAGGATGGGGTGACGTCTAATAGGCTCGGTCACCGTCGATACCAGCTTGACTTTCTCAGTTACACAAGCGCATGCGGCCATAATACTGGCAAGCTCATAGTAGGTATGAGGTGACTGTTGTAGGAAAGACAATGGCGTAACATCTGAAGTCCATACACTCTCGGGGATGAACCCCGCGAAGTGGTCGGGAAAGGCCATGCTGTCATAGCCCAATGAGTCAATTGTCTTTGCGTTCCTCATTGCATTCTCGAATGGTGGTAGAAAAGGGCCGGGTGCACCAATCTCAATGTCGTGAATATCAGTCACCTATTCGCACCTCTCAGCAAATGCGATTAGTGCGCTCTTGACCTTCTCGAAGTCCTCTAGATGCATGAATTCATCAAGTCCATGGTAGTTGTTGTCATCGCGCAGGGTACCATAGCAAGCGGTTGGTATGCCCACCTCCGTGAAGAAGTGACCGTCGTTCCCTCCCAAATCCGCTGCGATAGGCATCTCCGGACTCACAGCTTCTTGGACTGCCGTGTGAAATGTCTTGACAAACTTGTTCTCTGGATCAGAGCTCCATCCATCCACTTCCATCTTGAATTCGATGCTAGCTTCTACGCCAGTTTCTTCCTTCGCTTTCTCAAGGAAGTTCTCTATGTCTTTCGCAACATCCTTGGGCTTCTCTTCGGGTATTAGTCTACAGTCGAATGTGATTTCGGCTTTGCCCGGGATGACATTTGACTTGCTGCCTGCCTGAAACATTGTCATCGAGAAACGACCCCAAAGAGTCAGATGCGGAGATTCGGGAGGTGCAGGCAGTTCTGATTCGACCTTGTGCCTCATGTCAACAAAGTCGAGCATCACTGTCATGAGAGGAATCGACAGGTGAATTGCATTGGCATATGCAAAGGGATAGCCAGCGTGACCCTGCTTGCCGTGAACGGTGATGGTCCCAGAAACAACGCCGCTCGCACCTATGCTTACATACTCAGGCCCAGAGTCAACCACAATCGCGAAGTCCCCTCTAATCTTTGGCGGCCCGTTAATCAAGTAGTCAATTCCCCACTCACCGCCTATCTCCTCATTGGGTGAGATGAGTAGTTTCCAATTGACCTTGGAGCTTCTCTTCTTGAGAAGCTCTTTGGCCGCACTCACAGAAGCGACAATGTTTCCCTTGTTGTCCGAAGCACCGCGACCGTATGCCTTCCCTCCCTCGATTGTCAACTTGAAAGGAGGTTTCTTCCAGGCATCAATATCACCTGCAGGAACCACGTCATAGTGTGTGCATAGTAGAATCGTTTCCTTGGCACCAACGTCCATTGTTGCCACAATATTGGGTTGAGGCTTGTCGTCATGCTTTGAATCAAAGACTTCGACCTTCAGGCCAGCCTCTTCACAATACTTCTTGATGACCTCTACACACTCAGAGTAGTTCTTCTTCTCATCGCTGTTGGTGTCAAGTTCCACTATCTCTCTAAGAAAGCTCTCTTCCCACTTGTCCATATTCCATCCTCTCCCGGTGGCAAACGAACGGCAGTATCCCTCACAGATTAGTATTGCGTCTATTTCTACTTCTGGCAAGTTTGGCAGTAGTTTGTCCTGAAACGGTTGGCTGTAACCTCAGAAACACGGCCGCCGCATAGAGGACAGATGCCTCCACCCTTGCCGTGGATCATCAAGAAGTTACTCCTCTCACTTCCCAATTGGCTTAGGTCGCACCCTGATAGAATGTCGAGAACTCTCAGGAGAACCTTCTTCATAGAATGGTAGAGACGTTCCACCTCGTCATTGGAGAGTGAACTGCGTCTTCTGAAAGGCAGAATGCCTGCGTACAGGAGAACCTCATCAGCGTAGGCATTTCCGATACCCTTGACAAACCTCTGGTTTCGCAGAACATTCTTGATTTGCCCTCTATGGCGGACAATTCTCTCTTTGAACAAGTTGAGGGTAAGCTCTGGGTCCAAGGGAGAAGGACCGCGATTGGAGAATCCTGCAACGCCGGAGTAATCGCCTACTGGAACAAGATAGACTCGTCCCATCCTCTTCCTGTCATAGTACCACAACGTGTAGTTGTCAGTCTTCAGTGAAAACATGTCATACTTGACAGGGCTTCTAGGTTCCTCAGTCATTCGAAACCTACCTGTCAACATCGGATTGACAACCAGATCGTGATTGTCGAGCTCCATTATGATGAATTTGCCATCAGGCCTAAAGGACTGAAACGCTTCACCTACAGATGCAGACTCAAAGTGGTCAACAGGTTGCCCGTGAATTACAACGTGATCATGGACCTTTACCTTTCGGATGGCTTCGCCAGCAAGCTTCTCTCGTAATCTACGAGCAAGTACTTCAATCTCTGGCAACTCCGGCACAACTCAACACCCTATTCAATCACGATTCGAATCTGTAGCCACCTGGAACAATCACCGATATAAGCCTCAGCGAATGAGCGCCTCCATACGAATCCTCGACCCAACTGTGTCGAGTTGATACAGAGATGACTTAAGGCCACTTGGAGGGAAAAACATCTCCATGACCGAGCCAACAGTATTTCATATCCAAAAAGGCCGCCTCGTGAGAATGTCAGACCCAGGTGCCTTTGGAAGGGGTGACTGTTATCTAGTTGATGCAGGGCCGAAGATCTACTTGTGGATTGGCCCCAAGTCTACAGCGGATGAGAAGTTCCTGACAGCAGCATCAGCGGTCTTCAAAGATACTGAGAGGAAGGGTCATGCAGACATCGACCGCATCGAAGGTGGAAAGGAACCCGAGGAGTTCAAGGTCCTGTTTGATGACTTTCAGCTAACTGATGAAGACACTGAAGGAATCCTAAGAAGGGTTCAGCTGGAGAAGCGTGAATACAAGCTCTGGAGGGTACATCACGAGGGTGACGACACCTTCTTCGCGGAGGTACCGCTCTCGCGCAGCTCTCTCAGGAGTGATGACGTCTATCTAGTGGACACATGGGATGACATCTTTGTCTGGCGAGGCAAAGATGCCAGCGCACGGGAGAAGTTCGATGGAACTATGCTCGCACGCAGATACGACGCTGAGCGCGTGGGTGTACAAGAAATAGAACTCATTGAAGATGGTAGCGAGCCAGAGGAATTCTGGAGATCCTTCGACTAGGCCGTATTCCCCCTAGACCAACCTATAGTGACCATGACGGGGTTCGTAAAGGACCCCGCTCTGTTTCATCTTTTCCAACGCCTCAGCTGCAATATGACGTTCAACAGAGGCTTCAGTGGCAATCTCCTCGAGGGTAGGCCCAAATGATCCGGTCTGACCTGTGTCCAGATTCTTTAGTGCTCTAAGGACTTTCGTATTGAACTTATATACACGGCTATCCCGACCCCAGTCACGTTCTGTTTCAGTCTTCAGCTGGGTGAGTTCCATGAACTCCTTCAATGCTGGTTCAAGAACTCGATTCCACGCCGTTTTGATGTCTTGGGCACCTATCTTGCTCTTCCAAGCTGCACGAGCACTGGAACGGGCCAGACGTGTTGCACTGAACGGTCGTCCAAGTGCATCAGCATCGAGTAGATGACCGCGAGCAAGTGCGGAGTC
>JAEORS010000178.1:0-4622 GCA_016840795.1 Candidatus Thorarchaeota archaeon
AACATCATTGACACGGATGTAATCCATCATATCTCCGAGTCTGTTGGAGTCAATGCCTTGGTCTTCAGGTGTTGAGATTGACCACTTATCAGTTGGCCAGATTCCAGTTGACATCGATTGAGATTGGATGCCACTTGCACTTGTCACCTGAGGGTCTGAATCAACCAAGGCATAAGATATGCCGCAAAGGGATACGACCAACACTAGTTCCATTATGAAGAGTGATAGTGATAGAGTTCGAACTCGTGATTGGTGTTTTGTCAAGCTCACGTCATCACTTCCAGAAAGTGTATCCATGCAGTTGCGGTTGGATAACTGATTTGGAGTGGTTGTACTTCTGAGGCGTGTCCAACCTCATTCTCTGCGGCCTCTTCTTGAACAACGACTCTCGTCCACCCATCCCGGGGTAGTAGAGTCTTGATAGCAGGAGGCGAGGATCAGGTCGTGTGACACGTCTTATGCGACGACCTGCATACCTCATGGAACTCCCCCCACAATGTGGCAGAGTGCCGTGTGTGCTGACGACTCACAGAATACCGTGGGCAGACTTGAAACGCAGCATTCCAAAGTCGTCAGCGCCGTGGATGAAACTGGGAAGGTAACCGCAAAAATGGTCGTCTTCGCAGGCACCTCTGTTACACCTCATTTTGATTCCTTTCTGTGCCATTGGAGGAATCGGTGCCACTCTTCTTGAATGCGGCTACACTCAGTACTCTCATCCAGTGCAAGGCGGCGAAGGATTCTCGTGACCTCGCTCTGAATGTAGGGTGGAAGAGAACTACCTTCCAATCCATAGATTCTCTTGTTGATGGCATCTTCGCAGACAGTCATTGCTCTGAGAAGATCCAGAGCGTGCTCCATCTTTTGAGGAGGTATCTCGATACCGTACTCAGCTAGACCTTGGATGACCATTCTCCATCGGTCCTCGGGAGTTTCTTCAACCTTCTGTGGGACTGGCTCAGGGGCTACTACCCTCGCTACACCGAGTTGATACTCTCTTGCTGAGGCACGATAGTATCGTTGAACGATTCCGGTCGTGGTCTTTTGAGTTCTCACCTGCTTGATCAGGCCAGCCTTCTTCAGTCGCTCTACGTGATGAAGAATAGTGCCCGGTTTCCTTTTGAGGGCCACAGCCAACTCTTTGACAGTCATCGGCTTTGTGCCGAGTTGGCGGATTATGCTGGCACGAAGAGGATCCAAGAGTAGCTTGATCTTCTTCTTGTCTGATAGGACTTCAATGTCCCTTATTGGCGCGGACTTTCCTGAGTTCAATTCATAGCCCCCCATCTTTCTAAGTCATTCTGAGTTTCCTCGACGAGTGGCTCTTCATCTTCATCACTACTCAGCAACAAGTAGGCACGACTCTGAGAGATGGCCATAGCTGGGATGAGGATGAACAGTAGGAACAGACTCACTATCACAGGGTAGAACCCTAGAGATCCTGCCACAATCTCAACGAACAGCCAAGGGGCGTACCTCGAGCCCCATATCAACGGTGCGTAGAGGCCCACGGCTAGGGCAAGATAGAAGACCCACAACGAGAATACGCGACCTGCATGTCGTGCTCCCATTCCGACTGACTTGACGAATGCACCCTTGACTGAATAACCATCAATAATCGCTGGAAACATCATACTCAGGAGCCCTCCGGTCAGTACAAACCAGCCCACGGCCGCTGCAATGGCAAGTGTTTCATCAGTTCCTACGAGATGCCATCCCAAGATTTCTGAGATATAGACATAGCCCAGTCCTATTGGTAGGATGGCGATCAGAAAGACTACTGTTCCTGCTCCTGCCAGAGAAGCAAACTTCCGTTCGTACCAGGTGAAGACACCTTCAGCTGAAGTCCCCTCGCTCTCGACAATCTCGCGTGCCATGCCAAAGAGTGCTCCGATGGCCACGAAGACGGGTAGAAGCACGGGTATCAGTATCATGGCTATTATACCCAAGCTGGCTGGCGATGGGAAGGTTTCCACAGCTTCAGCGACGACCATTATTGCCCTGATTACTCCTGGAAAACCACCGCCAAAGGTCATTATCACAGTTATAATACCCAGCAGGATGAATACAAGCACAAACAGTGTGACGATCAGGACTCCTAGCATGGCCAAGAATAATGATATCACGTTCTTGACTGCGAACTTGAAACCTACCTTAACATCACCACTAAAGGTTCCCAAATCGGATTCTTGCATTTAGGATATCACCTCGAAACCTGAGTTGGAAGGCGCCGCCGTCCCGAGGGACGCCGGCACCTTCGCTTGTTGACTTAACTCTGCTAAACGAAGAGTGCCTGGATGAGCAGAGTAGTCTAGAGACGGGATGTTGTCGATATTGGCTGACAAGACAGGAACATCTGGGCGTGCAATCTTTGAAGGAGGACAGAGTCTTGTCAGCGCAGAGCTGGAGGAAAGAAGACCAGAGTAAGTTGTCATGAGGAAGCATCACATCCCTAGCGTAACCGCAACTTGATATCCCCGCGGCAATTAGAACACCAAGTGTGCGCCGTATGTTCTCACACGGACTTCCTCATTCTCCTCGTTCGCTCTTTCCAAATCCTTGGTCACATCAGCGTCATCCCTTCTGGACCTAATCTCGACTACGTTGTCATACACCCTGCCGAGGACATAGATCTCCAAGGGCAGAACGGCAATAATCAGACCAGGGATGATGGTAAGAGGAACTATCATCGCAATCGCTAATACGGTCCCGGCAAGGGTCTGCAGGACCGTACCAACGTTTCGCTGAGCTAGAACAGCAGTCTGTTGTGGTGGCTCTACAACATTGACAGCCTCGGACTCCATCTTGCGCCCAAGGTGGTTCGTTGCTGCGTTAGGCTCGACAGAATCGGTCACAACCACGCGAATTGCATCAGTGACCTCACGAGTCTGCGTGCGTGCTTTCAACTTTGTTATCTCCTTGAATCACGTCAACGCCCCGAAACTTCAGAACGTTCCGTTTTTCCCGAACGTTCTATTATCTCCGATTTTATATATACTATTCGGTCAGCGTATTCCTCCTCATTCAAGGTGCTGCATACCCAACGGGCTCACCAGAACGCTCCCTGGTGCCGTTTCTGCATTTGGTTGACTAAAAAGGAGATGAAATAAGAGGGTTGCACCCATAGAGAACGGCAACGACCTTTGAGATAGCAGTGGACGGATGAGAGGAGAATGAAGGAGGCAAGCCTCGCAAACCTTGTCGAGGACCTCAAGGTAGGTTTCAGTTTCGCGGTGAAGAACGTTGTGTCGTTCTTCCTAGCGGTGCTTGGTGTTCTTCTTGTAACCGCAATCATCCTGGTAATCATCATTATTTCTGTGACTATCCCATTATTCTTCACTGCGGGCTTGGACGCCATGATTGATTTCTTTGTCAGCTGGATTGAACCGTTTCCTCCAGCTGATGCAGCTGCCTTGTTGGGACTAATCCTATTCCTGATTCTTCCTATCCTCGCACCATTGTTTGTTGCATTCGGAGCGCTATTCGGTATGGCAAGGGAAATAGTTGAGAGCGAAGGAACAACTGCGGAGGGTGTCTTCACTTGGTATCGTAGGAAGTTCTTCTCTCTCGCTGCAGGCGGGATTCTTCTGTTCCTCATAGTGATTGGACCGATAGGCCTTGCTGTCTGGTGGATATTGGTCTACTATCCTATGCCTTTTGGCATGCCGTTTCACATTGAGATTGTCCTTGAGGCCACAGCAGTGGTATGGTTGGTCATGAGCAGTGGAATGCTCTCAATGGTGTTCCCATCCATCATAGATGGCCACTCAGCTCTGGGTGCGATAAGAGAGTCTGCAGGACTATGTTGGAAGTACTTTGATCGCGTAATCAGTACTTGGCTTGCTTTCATGGGAATTATCCTTCTACCATGGATTCCAGTCATTCTGGATGCAATCAGCCCGGTGTTCCATATCGAATTGGGAACATGGTACATCGTACCGTTGGCACTCTTCCTGCTTTTCATAGCAATACCGGCACTCGCGATAGGGGTCACGCGAGTCTACCTCATCCTCACTGGTGAAGAGACTCCGGAGGATGAGCTAAGTTTCGTTGAAGGGAACTGAATGGTGGTTCATGATACGCGGATTCGGTCAGCGGCAAGAAGAAAGTGAAACTGAGTGGGTAGGATTTCGATCCCACTCATCGGGCTGGTCATCCAAGTACTTCTTGCCCGATTCTCTTTCCAAATTCCCGGGCTCTGGAAAGCTCCTCTTCACTAAGTGGTCCCCTGAAGCCTTTCACGACTCCTGAGAACCCTGGATAGTAGTATGTATAATTGGTGTGATTGTCGTTGGTTCGGTTCTCGTTGGAGCCTTCTCTTACTTCGGACCAGCCTGGAGCTGGGGTCCGAGTGACAGGGTGTATTATAGCTTCGATAGTCTGGTGGGCTCCGCCACTGGCACAATCAATCTTGATGTTGATATTGAGGCTGGGTCTGTCAAGATTGAATTCGAAGACAACGCTACTTTGCTGTATAAGATTGAAGTCGGAGTCATTAATCGGACTGTCCAAGAAACAGGTGCGCCAACTGTCACGTTCTCGTCGAACACTATCGCCCTCGACTACACGGCGTTGGAAGCCAACATCACTCTAGGCAGTGCACTGAACTACACTCTGAATGT
>JAEORS010000179.1:0-4617 GCA_016840795.1 Candidatus Thorarchaeota archaeon
TCACCTGCGAGCACATTCTATGAGAGACTCCCACACCAACTGAGCGGAGGACAGAAACAGCGCGTCGTGTTTGGAAGGGCTATCATCCTCAACCCTGAATTCGTCGTCACTGACGAACCTGTGGCAATGGTTGACGTTTCCATAAAGGCACAGATTCTCGAGCTGATGATGGATTTGAAGAGAGAGTTCGGTCTGACGTACCTATTCATATCTCATGACCTTGCCACTTCTCGGCATGTGTGTGATAGGATTGGAATCATGTATCTAGGGAAGATAGTCGAAGTGGGTGACAAGGACAGTATCTATGAGGACCCACTACATCCGTACGCCGTTGGTCTAATCAGTGCAATCCCAGTGCCAGACCCGAAGGTGAAGAAGTCAGAGGCAGTACCCCGTGGAGAGATACCAAGCCCCATGAATCCACCCAGTGGATGTAGATTCCATCCCCGATGCCCCAAGGCATTTGAAAAATGTCCATTGGAAGAACCAGAACTGAAAGATGTTGGCAACGGAAGACTTGTGGCGTGTCACCTGTATTGATTGATACTTTCCATTCAAGATGGATGAAGCAACTAAGTGGTTTGGCGTGACAGAAAGCTGCTGTCAGGGACAATTCGCCCTAGCCATGAGTCCTGGCATCTTCCAGTAGATAATCAAGGACACTCTGCCAGATTGTACCATCGTCCCGGTATTTGTTCTCGAAGTTGTTGGTGTTGATCCATTCTTGAAGAGCACTCTGTGAAGCGGGTGTGAAAGAATCTTCAACGGCTGATTCCAGAAGACCGAGTGTGACCAGAGCATTCTGAATCTTCGTAACTAGATTGCCCTCGATTGTAAGAAGACGGCTTGGATCCTCCCTGCTTAAGAGAGTCATATCATATAGATGGAATATCCGCTCCAGTTCCTCAATTGGACTTGGATGGTCATCGACCCTCACATCCACGTATCTGTCATTCCCGCCCTCGTATCCACCACCCTCACGAACAACAAGAATGGCTGCAGATTGCATCCCTCTCTTGTCGCCACCGGCAGCTTGTCCAGCCCTGATAACAGCAAGCAGCTTGTCTATCAGGTCACCTTCTGTGCTCTCATAGGCATCAGCCATGTTCGTGACTACTGCTTCTCCAGCTAGGATGTTACCCTGACATGCATAGCCATCTCCGATTACATGCCCAGCCCACTCCAGACACTCGGGGCCAGTGTGTGCAACTGCACGTCCCTTTGCATCCACAATCCCGACTTGACGGTGTTCGACCTTGTCGTCATCTTGGAGAAGGATCTTCAATGTTTCTGAGGCGCTCTTTCCTTCTGACATCAGCTCAATCCCCCTGGGCCCATAGGAAGTATTGGCCCAGGCTTGTGATGCGACAGCTCCTACCTCAGCTAGGGCCCAGGGCACAACTGCTCCAACAGCTGGAAACTTCGACTGCACTATGATACCCAGGTCTCCATTCACAGGATCTCTGGCGACAATCGAGAACGTGGAAGGGCTACTTCGTTGCTTCATGCTAAAGTCCTCCATTTCACTTCGAGCAGATGGTCTATCTATCCCTCTTTAGCTAATCGGTGAACCGGATACTCGAACTCAGGACAGGCAATTCTTAAGAGATGGGAATTCATCGGAATTCATTGTCGTCGCGCCGACAATTACCAACCAATCAAGAGGTCTGCTCTCTATGGTACAGGTCTTCATCTGGTACGTTACAAGTACGGGGCTCGAAAGGAGTCTAGAAGTGGAGGCCAGCGAAACTTGCGTTAATCTTGACCTCCGTGATATTGCGTCAGTAGACCTACTACCCTTGATCTGGTGTACTAATCTGCAGGATCTCAGCATCCGGAACAACAAGCTCACGTCCGTGGACTTGTCTCCATTGAGTAGATGTCCGGAGCTCCAGTCGCTCAGGCTAGGACACAACGAGCTAGGTGAACTAGATCTCACTCCTCTGGAAGACTGCTCAAAACTGGCGGAGCTATCTCTACAGGGGAATCGGCTGAAACGTGTTGACATCTCCCCTCTCTTCCACTGTCAGCACCTAACGGAGCTCAAGCTTGATGAATCGACCACGTTGACTGCAGACCTTACACTCAAGTCTGTTGGTAGTTGGCCGGAAGTACTTGTAGAACGCTTCCACAGAATTCTCTGGAAGGTTCCGGAGTCCATTTGAATGCAGAAAAAGAGGGTGGACCCGGGAAGATACCCGGGTCCGGGTAGTGTTCTACAGGAAATCCTGTACGGCTATTGTCTGTTCTTTGCTGCTATGACCACCACTGCAACTATACTCACTCCACCTGCAAGTATAAGCAGTTGAGTGTAGTCAATGCCAAAGAAGGTCCAAGTGGTTCCAAGCTGGGTGAATCCGATGATTGGATCGTAGTCAAGTGTTTCGTTGCCAAAGTTCTCAAAGGCTATGAAGATTGCATTACCGTCTTGAGTGCCCATGGCTGGGCCGTGTGAGGCACGCACCTGAACTTGATGCGTTGCGTTTCCAGCAAAGGCATTCTGGGTGTATTCCATCCATCCGTAGCCAAAGGAGAACTTGTTACCCTCATGTGCAATCTCCGAGACTTGTCCGACTTGTGAGTGAAGGTGCTGACTCTCAGCAACTCTGAACTGGAAGACAAGTATCGAGTCATCATAGGTCCATTCCCAGCCGGAAACGCGCAGGTCGAACTTGAACTGGTCCGGTGTTGCCAAGTAGAAGTGAACTCGAATCTGAATCTCGATATCCATCGGACTCGTATGACCAGGCATGCCAGGCATTCCGGGGATAGTGGTCATCATTCCAGGGCCCTGATGAGAGATTGTGTCAGTGTTTGTGAAGTTGAAGTGCAGTGCGGTCACAACGTCATTCTGTTCCTCTGTGACAAAACCACTAAACTCCCAGTCAGCCATTGGAAGTGAGAAGACCGCACCTATATGCTGGTCCTCGCCGGGCGTGAAGGCCCCATCCATGTCTGTGTCATTAGCCTCGAAGAACGCTGAGAACATGACGTGGTAGTCAGTTCCAGGATCTGATTCATTCCACCATCTGAAATGGGGAACCTCGCCGTTCGCGCTGACCATCACACCAATCTCTGCGGTGCTTATGGTAGTCGCTCCGACCGAATGTTCAAAATGAAATCCGTGTTGATGCTGCGCGACCGCAAACGGTGCGGATGCTAGAAGAACCGCTGCGATCAGCGTGACTAATACTCCTTTCTTGATCATCATAGATGGTCACTGGTATGTGATACATCAAATGTGTATATAATAGTTCT
Organism: Candidatus Thorarchaeota archaeon; assembly: GCA_016840795.1. Classification (GTDB taxonomy): domain Archaea; phylum Asgardarchaeota; class Thorarchaeia; order Thorarchaeales; family Thorarchaeaceae; genus SMTZ1-83. The sequence goes on from JAEORS010000179.1 coordinate 3,259, forward strand.
ATTCCACTTCTATGGAAATCATACTTCGAGAACTCTCGAAGTGGATTCTTAGGCTCACGGTATCAGAGATGAGCTGATTAGTGCAAGAATCAGGAGATTGAGGTTCATGACAATGAGAGTCACTATTGCAGCCCTTGAGTATCGGACCGTCTTGGCCTTGGAAACAGCCACAGTCAGAACGAGTGTACTCCAACCTATTATCGCAGTCAAGAGTATGGTGAGAGGCCACCCACTCAGAATCTCTACGGGAGGAATGAAGTAGAGCATCATCTCCACTAGGATGTGCGGCACAAAAGCCATCGGGACTGATGCCAATAGCCCCTTTGAGAACCCGCGCTTGCCGAGTATTGGCAGTGAGAGAGCTTCGACAAGCAGGTAGGTTCCAAGCCATGCACCTAAGGCTGCAAGAATCGTGATTCCTGTGTCGTAGGAGCCTTGAAGGAAGAAGAGGAACACAGGTAGTAGTCCTACCTCTGAGGCAAAGTAGCCGAACAGACCAAGAAACACCACTATCTCAAAGAAGAACCGCCAAGGGTCTGACTGAATCCGCACAACGATAGGTTTCAGCGAAACTGAATCGATTATAAGAGACTGTGTTGTTCGTCTTAGGCCAGTGTCTTTCACAACGGCCCCCACTTGGTCCTCCCCCTGTTGGATAATCTCGTAGGCGGCCTGACCCAACTCTGTGAGAGCGTATAGCTTGTTGCCAGTCCGTTTCAGAAGAGGATCTTCGGATTTCGTGAGACTGTCAAGGTGGAAGTATAGAGTCCCAGGCTCGAGGTCCAACTCAGTCAGGTCCGTATATGAAACGGCACCCTGATTCCCTATCATTACGATGATTTGACGGCGGATGGTGTGCGACAAGGCGTTGAACGTGGTGTCTAGCACATCATCTTTGTCTAGCAGAGCTATCCCTCACAAAGAATTCTCTTGGTCTGTCCGCAGGAATTCTGCACTTATTCATTTCTCTGTGGGCATCCGGCCCTAAGAACAATGCTCCGTGACAGTAGTGGATGGAATGGACTCTGAGAAAAGTCTGAGAAGAACTCTGGCTTGGAGAAACCAGCAGATTCCAAGAGGTCCCTCATCAATTCCATATCAGTGTGCAATACAGACTGTGTTGAGATTCTTGTGACCCAATCACGATTCTGTTTGACAAAAGAGCAAGCCACCAGTGTTGAATGTTCTTCCTCACCATGTTCGTAGAACCTTGAGAAGATGACTTCCTCTTTGTTGCGCGTGACTCCACCTTTGATCGGGAAGAATCTGAAGCCCGTAGATAATATCTCTTTGAAGTTGAGAACTTGAGCTATGAAGGTCCCACCAGGTCGCAGGACCGAATGCACGCTGGTGACTACT
>JAEORS010000180.1:0-4594 GCA_016840795.1 Candidatus Thorarchaeota archaeon
ACGGCCTCGAACTCATAGTCGACCTTGAATGGAGTGTATCAAGGGAATCGGCACCTACGGGGCATAAGATCGCCCTCTTGAACACAAGAGGGAGTCCAAATATACAGGACCCGGCTACACTAGTCAAGAGTCCCTCCGAACAGGAGAAAGCGACCTTTGCCCTCGCCAAGGCAATCGAATCTATACTCGCTCTCTTGAGTTCAGACTAGCATTCACGGATTCTGATGTTAATCGGGCCTAAAACATCCCGCGATATACATAAGGGTTCCAATTCTACGGAAGGGTAGTGCATACTCTATGAAGGTCAAGCTGAAGATAGAGGAACAGTGGCTTGAGCTAGAAAGACAGAGTATGCAAAAGATGCTTGATGAGTACAAGGCCTGGGAACGGAAGACTCTGAAGAAGGCTAGAGAGGCCGAAGACTTGCGGGGGCTCAGAGATGTGTTCTATGAGCTCGGAGATAGATGGGAGTGGTCCCAAACCGCTGGGGCGTGGCTTTCGAATGGAGAACCACTAGACGCCGTAGGATTAGTAATCAGAATACCAGGGCTCGTTCCCAACAAGGAGCGTTACGTTGTCTACGCCGTAATGGCATACTCCAAGGGTTTTACTGACAAGTTCGATCATCTGGGAGACAAGGAACGAATCATCATCGAGCGTGATACGGATACTGGACAGATACTCTGCTGGTCAACAAGTGGACATGGTGCTATAGATATGTTTCCGGTTGACCTCTCCTCTCTTGAGAGTGTTGAGAGGGCACTCGATTCATGCTCTTTGGTTGCACAGCCCGGCGACCATGCCCTTCGAATCGAGACCCCGGCAGAAAGAGCCATGGTGCCATGGCTGGCACGACGCCTGTGGGAGATTGCAGGAGGGGATATGTCATTCTCTATGAGGCGAATCGATGTCCTAGATTGGAAAGACATCGAAGAGTCGCTTGACTTTCGTTTCTATAGATATGCTAATGCTGTCATTGAGCTCGAGCGTGTTTGGACCCAACTCAAGGGCGGAACTCTCAACCAGGCAAGAGAAGTCGTACTCGACCAGATTCCGGATCACATAGAAACGCGTGTCACAGTGACTCTGCGCCGAGTTGAAGGCCTTCTGTATGTCCTCTGGTTCAGACCCCCGGCGAAACAAATCAAAGTTGTCCGGGCACTATATGATGAGATACGTGCTGAGCCTACTCCTACTGAAGCTCAGCGAGAACTTCATCCATATCTGGGCGAGCTCCTCTACAGTCTGACCGATATTCTCGAGAAGGCCAAGTTCCTCAAGTGGAGAAGTGTTCTTGAGAAGAAAGAGTTCAGTGAGAGCGACGTTTTCCGCAATCTGGAGTTGTCTGCTGTAGCAAAGGAGGCCTTGGCGACAGTTCTGGAGGATATACTGAGGGACCACACTCTCTCCTACATCGGCTACCCCGAAAGGGCCACTATTCGGAACAAGATTGTTCGAGTCTTCTTTGGATTGGCCGTTCTCCCAATTCGACTTCTGTTCTCTTTCAAACGGTGGATCTCGAAAGTCCTTGTCAAGAGAATCCCGTTATTGAATACGAAGGTGAGGGTTCCTGAGAGAACGCAAACGCAAGACTAGGATGGCATTTTGACAGTCTTCTCTGGTCCTTCAAAGACACTCAAGAGATCAAGTGGCGACTCCAGCACAATCCCTCCGTCTGGAGCCTTCTTACCTTCCCAAGGAGTGACCCAAGTCAATAAGACAGGCAACATCTCTGCTCTCAGCGCGGCCTTCATGTCCGCCTCTACATAGTTGCCAACGAAGGCACAGTGCCTCGGATTCACTCCCAAGCTTTGAGAGGCTCTCAGAAGTGTGTAGGCACTGGGCTTTGCATATCCTGGGACCCCAGACCATTCAACCACTCTGAAGATATCCTGGAGGCCGTTCCTTGAAATGAGCCCTTTGGGGTCGTCGTGCCGCCGTGTACAGACACCCAGTTTGTAGCCCCTCTGATGAAGCTCATGCAAGGCCTTGATCGAGTCATCAGGAAAGAACTCGTATTCAGTGTCCCTCGTAGAATACTTCCATCTCTCCTCTATGCTGACTAGTAGGCTATCTGACAAGTTTCGAAATCCAAGGGTTTCAAAAACAAGCCTATCTGCTTGTACCCAACCCTCTGAACGCTGGCCCCATGAAGGCGGAACATTCTCACCTACCTGATATTCTTCAAACCATGGAATTGCTTTCTGGAAGGCTTCATTGATTTCGTTGTCACTGAAACTCGATAGATCTACTCCATGTTCTTCTGAAACCTTTCTGAAGAGCGAGGGTAGACTCTCCTTGAGGTCGGTCAGCGTATGATGAAGGTCAAAGAGGAGTACTTGGATGTACATGTTCGGGATGGACTAGAGCATCTCTTAGATAAGTTGCGGTCAAGATGAAGAAACGTAGCCACTCAATATAGGCGAGAATATCAATTCATGGTCAGATTCATATAGCCCTCATCAGAACGCCTTCAGAGCGATTACGATGGCCAAGATTGCGATTATCGGAAACGGCGTGGCAGGTACCGCGGCGATTCGCGAGATTAGGAGCTTAGATTCGGACATTGAAATTGACGTCTTCTCGGATGAACGACATTCCTACTATCCCAAGCCAAATCTAATGGACTACGTTGGCGGTTCCCGTGGTCTCCAAGAAGTCATTCGATACGGCCCAGACTGGTATGAGAAACTCAACGCGAATCTTCATCTGTCAACTCCCGTCACTCACATAGATGCAGGCATCAAGGCCCTGTCAACACCCTCTGGCGCATTCTCCGGCTACGACTCTCTCCTCATCGCAGTGGGTTCCTATCCATTTGTCCCGCCCTTCGAAGGAATGGACAAGAGGAACGTGCACGTGCTTAGAACCCTCGATGATGCCGTCGACATTCGCAAAGCGGTCAAGGGGGCAAGAAGAGAAATCATAGTTGGAGGAGGAATTCTCGGCATCGAGCTCGCTGTCGCTATCAAGCAGATTGGTGGGGAGCCAATCGTCGTGACCAACATCGACAGACTCCTTCCCATCCAACTGGATGGAGGTGCCAGTGAGATTCTCATCCGACATCTCAATAGGATGAAAGTCGAGACTCTTCTGGGGTTCACATGTACTGGGATGACAGGAGAGGAACTTGCTACTGGGGTGAAGTCTACAGCGGGTGACGTTGTTGAAGGAGACCTAATCGTCGTAGCTACTGGTGTGCGTTCTAACGTGGAACTTGCTAGAAGGTCTAACTTGTCTGTTGACCGTGGCATCGTCGTCGATGACTTCATGCAGACTTCAGCAAAAGGCATATTTGCAGCCGGAGACTGTGCGGAATGGAATCGCACTTGGTTCGGTATAATTCCTTGGGCTCTTTCTACCGCCAAGACAGCCGCTCAGAACATGGTTGAATTCGGGAGTTCCAGATTCGGGAGTATCGTTGCGTCCAACACCCTTCAAGTTGCTGGCATAGACCTCACATCGATTGGTATGGTGCACGTTGAGTCGCCAGAATTCGACCAGATAGTTTCAGTGAATCGCGAAGAGGGCACCTACTATAAGGCTGTGATCAAGGACAATGTTGTGGTCGGGGGGATTGCCCTAGGCAACAGGAAGGTCGCACTGAAACTCCGCACACTACTCTCTCAAAAGATTGACGTGTCTGAAATGAGGTCCACCATCTTCGAGATTGACTAGTCACGAATCATTAGTTCTAGGGCCTTAAATTGCTACTAAGTGGATGGCAGAGTGGTACAACAGATGAGGTCTCTATCTTGACGATTGCTGCAACCCAAGGCAAAGCCATAGATTCATCGAAAAACAAGACTGCCGCGCCGCGCCCTAGCCTACTTCAAGTAGCCGCACTCATGCTCTTCGTCGGAGTTGTGTGGAGGATTGTAGACATCTTCCTTCTAGGTCTTGGCGACACTTGGCTTAACGTGATGCCTTCCAAGCTCTTCCCTCTTCTCATAACATTGGCATACTTCTGGAGGTCCAGAAGAGCTGAGATTGGCTCAATGCTCGGCCTTAGCCAAGGCCAACTCAAGAGCCAGATCGTTCTAGGAATAATAGTAGGCTTTGGTTTCTACTTCTTCGCAGATGCTGGGGGTGTAATCCTATACTCTGTTCTCTTTGACCCCTCATTCACTATTGAAGTCCATATGGTCTACGGGGAACTAGTCACATACATGCTGTTATTCTTCTTCGTGAATGCCGTCTTTGAGGAAACTCTCTTCCGAGGTCTATTACAGAATGGCCTAAAGACCAAGTTCTCGACAAACCACGCCATTCTGATTTCTGCGACGGTCTTCGGAGTATGGCATGTCTTCTGGCCGATAGTCAACGGTTTCGAGGAACAGGTCTTGGTAGGCCAACTCATTGGAATGATGTTCTTCACCGCCCTGCTAGGAGTGCTATTTGGACTCTACTACGAGAGATTCAGCTCTGGCATTACGCTCGTCGGCCCCATCACGATTCACACGATTATCAACTTCATGAGCGAAGGCTTCAAGATCGGACCTGAGCCCCTGATGCAAGGGCCAGATCTTGCTTTCGCAAATCCGACGATTATGGCTCTCTCGTTGACTCTCGCGATGTTCCTTCTATGTATCCT
>JAEORS010000181.1:0-4581 GCA_016840795.1 Candidatus Thorarchaeota archaeon
GGCCGATTATGTCAGCAAGCTCTTCTTTCTTCTTGCTGGTTCGATTGTCTGTCCAAAGAATAGTCGGTCCAAGTGCGTTACCTTTCTTGTCCACGGGGGTCCAGCAATCGCGTGTTGTTGCAGCAACAACCGATGTTACAGCTTCTGCTCCATCCCTGTAATCTGAAAGAGCCCGCTGCATTGTAGTGCAGGCGGTTCTCCAGAATGTGTCTGCCAATTGCTCGTGCGTGGCCAGTTCTCTCGGTGCCGGAGGATACTCCTCATATGCTTTGCTCAGCTCACGACCCTCTTCATCCACGAGAGCAGATCTCGTTCCAGTTGTGCCAATATCGAAGACTGCGAAGACGCGTTCACTCATGATAATCACCAGGCTAGACTGATAGACGAGAGCTTCAGGCGCCAGCGCGTAATATGAATTGTCCTACAGAGAGAGTTATCAGGACGCCAGACACCGGGGACTTGATGTCAGAATACCCAGCTCACATGGAGATTGAACCGCGCGTTCATCTGGTCCGAGGACTCAACGGTGCTAGATTCCCTGAGGCAAACTCACTCTTCATTGATGACGAGATTCTTACACTTGTAGACGCTGGTTCTGACGTTAGACAAGTCACGAGCACAATGAAGGACCTCGGTTATAGACTAAAAGAACTGGACCGGCTGGTGCTGACTCACTTCCATATCGACCACAAGGGGCATGCAGAACAACTTCGACAGATATCAGATTGCGAAGTGATGTGCCATCCTCTCTCAGTAAAGGGAATCAGCACATTCCAAGGATGGGCAGAGGAATGCGGAATCACAGACCATCCTTCGTTCAATGAATGGATACCGCTGCTCATAGAATGGATGCCTCTCCTGTCATCGGACTACAAGATCACGAGCCATTTCCAGAACATGAAACCGATAAGTTGCGGTGAGGTTGAGCTGATCCCACTACATCTTCCGGGACACACGAAGGACCATACGTGTTTCGGAATAAACGGGTTGGAAACCATCTTTCTGGTTGATATCGATCTCACAAGCTTCGGACCATTCTATGGAAATTTGGTGAGCGACATTCGCGAGTTCAAACATTCAATAAAGCGAGTAATCGATCTCTCCCCAAAGCTAGGCATAAGCAGCCATTTACCCAATCCGGTGACGGACAATCTGCAGGAACTTCTGGAAGAGTTCCTCGGTGTCTTTGACAAAAGGGATGCAGAGATTCTGAGGAGAATCTATGACGGCCATAACACGGTCGAGAAGCTCGCATCTTTACCTACTATTTATCCGCGAATTCCTTTCGAGCCCTACTACTTCTTTGAGGAATGCATGCTGGAGCTCCATGTCCAAATCCTCCTAGAGGATGGCGTCATCCGACAAGAGAGAAATGAGTTTGAGATTGCGAGGAGATAGCAGCCTGCAATCCTCGTGCTGTTGTTCCTACTTATGCTTGAATTCAGCCTGACGTTTGGAGAGAAATGCATCGACTCCTTCGACCTTGTCCTCTGTTTCAAAGGTCTGAGTGAAGACATCTACCTCGAATGCAAGGTTCTCCTCAAGCCCCATCTGCCAGGTGTTGTTCAGCGATTGCTTAGCCAGCTTCAGAGCAACTCCAGGTTTCAAAGCAAGTTTCTTCGCTAGCTCCATAGTTCCCTCTCTTAGGGCATCAATCGAATCGAAGACTCTGTTGACGAGTCCAATTCGATGTGCCTCTTCTGCGGTGATGTGGTCACCAGTATAGACAAGCTCCTTGGCTCTACCGAGACCGACCAGTCTAGCAAGGCGCACAGTCCCGCCATACCCAGGAATGACTCCTAGGTTGATCTCTGGCTGTCCTAGCTTGGCGTTCGCAGATGCATATCTGATGTCGCAGGCCATCGCAAACTCGCAGCCGCCTCCAAGTGCGAAACCATTCACTGCGGCTATGCTAGGTTTTGACATAGATTCGATGAACTTAGTGAGCTCCTGTCCGCGCTCCACACGGGGTCGTATTGTCTTCGAGTCCTTCCCCTTGAACTCAGATATATCCGCTCCCGCAGCAAACGCCTTCTCACCTGCACCAGTTAGAACTACTACTCTCACATTCGGGTCGTCCTCAGCTTCCCCGAAGAATTCTCGCAGCTTCAAGACCACTGATGTGTTGAGAGCGTTGTACTTGTCAGGACGGTTGATAGTTATTGTGGCAACGCCGTCTTGTGCTTCGTACAATACATCTTCATCTGACACTGTCTTGTCCTCCTTGGACTCGACCCGATTGGCCAATGGGTACGTAATAAGCATTCGCAACGCAGAAGAGTGCAATCCTTGCCTAGATTCTAAGGAGAGAGCGGAACTGATAAAGAACCGGAAGATCAGACTGTGGCGCCCCTGAAGTTGTATCGCGTTTCTTCGACCTCATATTTATTTAGCTGTTTAGTAGTCCGTTTTACATCATCGCGTTGGAGGATAGCAGATTGGAGCAACAGGGCGGAGTCGAGATTTGGAAGAACTCGCTCGTGGCAATGAGAACGTCATTGGCTAGCTCTTATGATATGAGCACCTCAGTCGAGGAGCAGAGAAGGTTCCTCAATGCGTGGGAAGGGAAAGGCCTAGAGTACATCGTGTTCTCTGACTACAGACGCAATGATGGGAAGAGAAGACTCAGTGACATATTGGAAGTAATCGACGACGCGATTGAGCGAATTGACCGTTGTGACATCAAGGCTGCATCAAAGCTGTACTTGGAAACTCTGGATGAGGTGGCCCTCTTCTCGAATTGGGCCAAGATACTAGAGAGGACTGTTGAGCGGTCCGGTTCTTAGTCAAAAAGAAAGGAGAAGAGGGCTTGTTGCCCTCTCGACGGCTACACCAGCCATCTATAAGTTATCTTCTTGTCATCCACCCTATCAAACCCGAGCTTAAGTGACATTCCAACTTCGGGCATGCTGGTCAGATTCGTGATGTGTGCCGTGAGCCTCAAGCCCGATGGGAACTCCCCGATGGCAACTACGTAAGGAGCCTTCGAAGATAGGCTCTCTGGTGCAAAGTCCACAATCACATATGAGAACAGCTTGGCTTCGGTTTCGGTGAACTCTGCAAACTCAGTGACACTCAGGCACTTCTGACAGTGCTGCCTAGGTGGGAGGTATTCGGCCTTGCATGAAGGGCACACGCTCTTCATGATTTTCTCCTGTTCAAGGTTTGACAGCCATTCCTCGTACCAAGGCGTCACAGCTTTGTCAGTAGCATATCCAAGGTAGATTTCCTTCTTCTCGGTCATGAGAATCCCCTCTCAAAGATGAAGACATTGGTAAATTGACCACTCTGTCCGACATTGTGTGCCAAGCCATACTGGACATCCTTTATCTGGCGAGATGGATTCTCTGATTCGTTCCGCATCTGCTTGAGAATCTCATATGTCATTGAAACTCCCGTAGCACCAAGCGGGTGACCCTTGCTCTTCAGACCACCATCACAGTTGACAGGAATGCGTCCATCATGGTAGATTTCCTTGTTCTCAACGAGCTCTCTTCCCTTACCAGGTTCTGCAAAACCAATGTCCTCGTAAGCAACCATCTCAGCTATGCTGAAGCAGTCGTGGACTTCAGCCATGTTAATATCATCTGGCTTCAGTCCAGCCATTTCAAAAGCAGCTTTTGAGGCTCTCTTGGCTCCTGGAATAGATGTCAGACTCGAACGATCTTGAATCATCATCTCTGAAGCACCAGCACCAATACCCCGAATCCACATCGGTCTGTCGGTAAACTCCTTCACCCGTTCTTCTGCTGCTATCACCACTGCGGCAGCACCATCGGTAATTAGACTACAGTCATAGAGGTTCAAGGGCCTACAGATTGGAACTGAGTTGTGAGCCTCTTCAAGAGACACTTCCCTCCCTAGATGCGCTTTCGGATTCTGGGCACCATAATGATGCGACTTCACAGAGATCATCGAAAGGACTTCATGAGGCAGATTATACTCGGCCATATATCTTGAAGCCATCAGCGCATAGAAAGCAGGGAAGCTGATTCCGAATGGATATTCCCAACGCATATCGCCTGCCTGAGACATATACTCGGTCGCGGTAGCCGAAGAGACCCGGTTCATCTGCTCTACTCCCAACACAAGCATCACGTCATATAGGCCGGCAGAAACCATCCCCCAAGCTGCTCTGAGTGAAGCCGTGCCTGTGGTGCAAGCTGATTCAACTCGCATGTGCGGTTTGTCTTGTATACCAATGTAATCTGCAATAAGAGCTGAACCGGCACCCTGACCGGTGAACTGAGATGCAGCGTACGAGAGAACTGATGCATCAATCTTGTCTTGCGTAATTCCCTCGTCATAGATGGGCTTATACGCCTCGGCACAGAGCTCCCTCATGGTAGCATCGTACCGCTTTCCGAACTTGCTATGGCCGCCAGCAACGACAGCGACTTTTCTTCCCAATTTCGTTTCCTCCGTGTAGAGAACCTGCCCCATATCAGGGAACTGGCTCCTTCAATCACGTATCTATGTTCGCGATTCTTTTGCCAACGGGGTCTTAAGGTTGACGATTGGGAGGACTTCACAATCGTGTGGAGTGCTTGGAGGATTTAGGACAGACTTCCTAGCAGCCCA
>JAEORS010000182.1:0-4538 GCA_016840795.1 Candidatus Thorarchaeota archaeon
CGCTCGGATACGACGAAAGTGAGCTTGATTCCCTGTTTCTCCAGGACATTATCTACCCTGACCATTTGGATGAGCATCTCAGACTGATATCTGCAACTCTTGTCGGCGAGTCTAATACTGGTGTTGAGCTGGCCTTTACGACCAAGACCGGCGACATAGTATATGTCGAAGGCAGCCTCTTTCCGCGAAGAGAAGCGGAGAAAATCATCGCTGCAACAGGATTCTTCCGCGATGTCAGTGAAAGGAAGATAATGGAGATGAAACTCAAGGAATCGAGGGCCCGATCGGACTTCTTAGCCGATTTGATGGTTCACGACCTCACAAACATAAACCAAGAGACCCTCTCTACCCTTGAGGTGCTGCTACATGACCCCTCGATTTCTGGAGAGTCAAGAAGCCTCATTCAAGATTGTCTATCAGAGGTTGAGAGAGCATCCAATCTAATCATAAATGTCAGGAAGCTAGCAAGTCTAGAAACGGTAGTCCCCGAAACGATGAAGTTAGACCTTGCAGAAGTGCTCGAAAAGGCTGCGAAATCAGTGAGAGAAGACTTCTCACAGAAAGAGCTTGCTCTCGAAACCAATGTGAAACCCGGTCAATACGGATTGATTGTCGACGAATACTTGGAGGATGTATTCTATAGTCTCTTGCACAACTCTATGAAGTTCGACAAGAAGGATAAAGTGAAAGTAGAGGTAGATGTTGAGCCGGTCATAGACACTCCCCTCCTCAAGATTCAGATTAAAGACCATGGGCCGGGCATTTCGGATAGCGATAAGAAGTCGATCTTTGACATGCGCCTGCACAGAAGGGAAACCATCTTGGGAATGGGGCTCGGGCTGACTCTAGTCAAGAAGATTCTGGAGAATTATGGCGGTGACATAATTGTGAAGGACAGAGTCCAAGGCAATCATTCAAGAGGAGCGAACTTTGAGATAGTCCTCAGGTGGGAGTCAGGAGAGAGAGAGTAGCAGGTGGGTCTCTAGTGTTTCCGTTCTGTACTAATGCGTAGATGGTCATTCCGGAAACGATGGAAAGGGAACTGAGAACTTGTACGGATATGACAAGACTCAGACCCATGAGTAAGTCAAATGTCATCGCTACGATAAGGCTCAAGTCAGCTACCAAAAGCAGCACCAGACCAACCATCACGCGCCGCAGGGCCTTTCTAAGTCCTGGGCTTATCAATATCCTGCCAATGGATACGATTCCAGCAAGTGCAAGTATCTCATTTGTCAGTGCGACCTCTATAATCATGACCGACAGGGACACATATCCAATAGAGAGAAGAGTCAGCAACACCACAGAGCAGACCGTCAATAATACGAGAGCTGCTCGCGCCTGAACAGGTGATGCGAAATCGGATCCTTTCGACAACAACCTTCTCTCCGTGCTTCTATAGATGAACACGTAGCTCACAATTGGGACTAGTCCAACTGAATGGATAAGAAACATGAGCCCAAGTCCTTCAGTTTCAAGTGCCAAGAGCGGGGCCTCCAGAATAGCTACCGCACCCACTAGTCCAAAGAGAAGAGTCATGCACAGAGAGACAAACAGGTAGTCCAGTCTTCCGAGTTTCCTTCTCGCAAGACTTGTGGCTCCTCTGGTCCCGATAATCACCGAGAAGGTCAAGGCAACAATGGCAAGCGCATCAAAAGAGAGCAAATCAAGAGTCACAAGCCCCAAGATTCGGTCATCCAACGAGCTCGCTAGCACCACAAATCCCACAAGGAACAGAATACAACCGGTCAATGAGGGTCTCAGCGGGCGATTCAACCGGGCATCCCCCGAATCAACCTCTTTATCCGCATCGCGAACTCAAAGAGTGCACCCAGTATCCCCAGATCGATTCCAATGCTTGATGCGATGGAGTCAACGACCACATGACTGCGTTCATCACCTACGTCGTCAGATAGTTGGTCCTTGATGGTAGAAACGATTCTGCCGAGTCCTGCAGTTACAGCATCCTCACTCAGAGCAAGGAAGCCTGGGCCCCACGTAGGACATTCAACCTTTCCTCCGGGCCTGATCTTTACTGCCGCAACCCATGGAAAGGCAACAGCGGCCTTTGCTCTTGCCTCTTCGAAATAGCGGAATGCAACTCCGGAACCAACCAGATCAGAGCATGCGTCAAGCAGGCGGGTCATGAAGACTTCATACTCGACTATTTTGGTGGCTCCAGGGGAAACTCGAGTGACAAGTCCATTCATAATGAGTGCTCCGAGTTCGTATCCTATTCGATTGAACTCCTCTACTGGAGTGCCCTGCAGGAGGGAAAGGGTCGGAGTGCGGCCATCCATACGCGCCACGACTTGAGCAGTAGCCAAGGAGATGGTACTGGACTTATGACCGCTGAAAAGAAGCCGCTTGGCCTTCTCCGTGGGTGCATGCACCTCACCGAGCGGTTCCGGGCTGATGGCAGAGAGTGCGCCAGACCAACAGGCTTTCATTGCGAGTTCCAGCGCAATGTCTATGGATAGATGTTGCGCGTCTGCTGCTTCTCTAACTGTTTGCCCATGGGAGAACAGTCTGGCGGTGAACCTACTTACGTCCTCCGGCACATCGACATTATCTGGGTTTGAAGTTCTCTTCAAAAGGGTGCGCTCCCAGATTCTATCAGCCAGAAAGACTCTCATCACATAGTCATCGAAATCAGGAACCCGGTCTGGGCCCAGACTTCTACCTCGGAGGGTCCCAAACCGCGATTCAAACTCAGAGATGACTAACTTCAGTTGACTACGGAGCTGGTCTCTTTCCACAGATGCAGCAATAAGACCGATTGACCATTCACCGTGTTCAACTAGGTAGACGCCGTCTGAAGTCACCAAGGTCTTTGCAGACGACCTGCTTGGGTCAGAACTCCCTGTCAGCAAGCTAGACATCGCGGCTACGAAGGCAGCTCTGAACTCTGTGTCGACCAGTCCCTGAACAAACTCGTGTGAGTAATGAACGAATCCTTCATTGCTGTCGAAGAGAAAGAGAGCCCTCTCATTGATAATATCTGACTGGTCATCCGCGGTTCTGGCGACCAATCGGTCCAAGCGTGGTACATCAGAGACCCTTTCTTTCCATAAATGTTCGAGCATTGAAGACATTCTCCTTCATGGTCCTTTGCATGATACCGCATGGTTTCGGAAACGGCAAGCTCCCAAGATACACTCTGGCAGGATCCATGGCCTCTGAATGTGTGAGACTACCTTGTGGGAGTCCAGTAATCTCTGTCAGTGTAAGCAGACTAACCAACCCTCGTTATTCAACTCTTCTTGAATATAATATCATTCCGAGTCAAAAACAAATAAATATTGCTGGGGTCGTTAATCAGTGCAGTCAAAGGAGAGTTCTGTTTGACCGAAATGATGAATGTGACAATCAGATGACTATGCAAGACAGCACTGGGACTGAATTGCCTGCAACAGAACATAGGACCTTCCTACTCCTCAAGAGCACCGAGCAGAGAGCTTCTCTGTATGATCCCGTTAGGAGAGAGATTCTGCGGGCGCTTGACCGGGGACAAGTGGACTACAAGAGTGAAGTCACTAAGAAGGAACGAACACTGGAAGATGGCACTCGAATCATAGAGTCAACGACAGTGGAGAAGCCAGTTCAAAGACTCTGGATGATGGTTCCAGAGATTTTGGATTCAATCCATTCTGCGGAGCCAGGTCTGTCTCTACGTACGCCCATTTGCTATTACCACCTCAGGAAGCTTCAGGAACAGGGCCTAATTGAGCAGCATCCACCAAGAGAGAAGTCGGGAAACAAACGGGTCAGAGGGGCATATTTTCGAACTACTGCGCAGTTCTTCGTTCATGCTACGGCTGAGGCCTCCGTGGGGCACCCCGTAGACAGTATCATGCCTCAGCACATTGCTGTGAACCTCAGGGAGGTCGGAAAGAAGATTAGGAAGACAGGGAATGCAGGCACTCTTGACTATTCAGTCGAGTTGGACGGAGTGCATCTCTGGTTCTCGGCGGCAATGAATCTTCATGATGATGGGCAGAGTCTTGTTGCAGTCATACGAGACATCACAGAGGAGAAGAAGGCGGAAGAAGCACTTCGTGTTAGCGAAGAGAGATACCGGGAATTGTTCCAGCAGTCCATGGATGCCACCATGCTATGCGATGCAGGTGCCACAGTGGTTGACGTCAACAAACGCCTACTAGAGCTTTTGGGCTATTTTCGTGAAGAGCTATTAGGCAGTCCTATTTACAACTTCATCACTCCAGAGTTCGTTGAAAGTGCTGGCAAGCTCATGGAAACTGTGAGTCTTCGTGGGTCCGCTACTGAAGAGCTGACGGTCATGAGGAAGGACAGTAATAGTGTTCCCGTCCAATGTGCTGCGGGCACAGTCGAGATATCTGGCCTGAAGTTCTATCAGGTCATTCTCCGAGATATTGGAGAGAACAAGGAATAGACTTCACCCCACACTGCTAGGCAACAAGAACTATCACGAATCCTGCGTAGCTTGCCTAGTCACCATTGACTCTAGGGCCAATCCATGTCTTAGTGTTGTGATGCTCAAGTCTATCTTTGGCCAG
>JAEORS010000183.1:0-4518 GCA_016840795.1 Candidatus Thorarchaeota archaeon
AAAAGCCAACTAGCAATACTGGCGCTTGCAGCTCAATCCTTGTTTCCTCTGTTGGTATTTGCAGGTGCCATTGCCGGGTTCTTTCTTGTGAACCTAGTTGGTGCTTATTCTGGCGACCAACTTGCCGATAGAATACCAGTGACCATGGTGAGAAAAGGCACAGGAATTGTCTTCATTGCCTTCGGAATCCTGATTATTCTGGGCTTCATGTGATGTCATTCTTGGAGAGCTTCTCAAGTATCCTAGACGAAGACTTTATGACCGAGACCGCAGCGTTGAGTCTCGAAACCTAAAGGTGGGATGCGATTGAGTCTGAATGACTCAGGCTACAGCGGTCTCGTTCTCGAGAAGCTGTCTGGTGCTGGTGCTAAGGTTGGAGACACAATTAGAATCCAACAAGAAGGGAAGGAGTATACAGGTATCTTGATGCCCCGAGTTCAGATTGGTGGCGATCCAGATCACATAGTAATCAAACTCTCTACAGGGTACAATGTCGGAGTTCGTTTATCTGCTAAGTCTGAGCTCGAGAGAGTCCGTGCTGGTGGAAAGGCAAGACGGACTGATGAGCGAGATACGCCTACTCCAGATTCCAACCTCCCATCTGTCGCAATCCTGAGCACAGGAGGTACAATAGCCAGCAAGGTTGACTATAGAACGGGCGCGGTGAATCCCGCGTTAACCGCACAGGACCTCTATGATACTGTTCCTGAACTCGGAAACCATGCAAATGTCCGAGCCAGGGTGCTGATGAGCGTGTTCTCAGAGGACATTCAGACCACAGACTGGACGAAAATGGCACGTGCCGTGGCCAAGGAGATCAAGAGCGGAGCAGATGGAGTAGTGATAGCCCATGGCACGGACACCTTGGGCTTCACTTCTGCCGCTCTGTCCTTTGCACTTCAGAATCTTCCAGTACCGGTCGCGCTTGTAGGATCGCAGCGATCTTCCGACCGGCCGTCTTCAGATGCTGCCATCAACCTAATCTATGCAACTGAGTTCGTTGGACGTGCAGATGTTGCAGAGGTAATGCTTGTGATGCACGGAGAAACAGATGATAGTTTTGCATATGCCCACCGCGGCACTCGTGTACGCAAGAACCACACAAGTAGAAGAGATGCCTTTCAATCAATCAACTCGTATCCCATTTTCAAGATTGAATCTACCGGAATAACTGAGATCGCAGAACCAATCCATAGAAGAGATCCTGAACGGAAGCTCAAACTGAAACCCAAGTTCGACGAACGGGTTGCCATTGTAAGGACATACCCTGGACTTAATCCGAGCATAATCGACTATTACACGGATTGTGGGTACAGAGGGGTAGTCCTTGAGGGAACTGGTCTTGGGCATGCGCCAAAGGCAATCCAGCCATCATTGAAGCGCGCGTTAGACGCTGGCATGGTTGTGGCCATGACAAGTCAGTGTATCTCAGGTAGAATAGACATGAACGTCTATCGTACTGGGGTCGAGCTTCTTGAGATGGGTGTAGTGCCCTGTGAAGATATGCTCACAGAAACCGCATTTGTCAAACTGATGTGGCTCCTAGCCAACAAGAAGAGCGAGGAAGAAGTAAAGAAATCTATGACTGAGTCTGTTGTAGGAGAGATTGAGATGCGAACAGAGATGGCCCAGTACAGGGCTTCTCTGGAGGCCGAATGATATGACTGATGAGGCACGATACAGAGAGCTCGGTTTGAAGGTCGGCCTTGAGCTGCACCAGCAGCTGGACACAACACGAAAACTCTACTGTCATTGTCCCACGATGATTCGTGATGATGAACCCACTGACGGATTCGTACGTAGACTTAGACCTACTCAGAGCGAGATGGGGGCAGTTGATCCTGCAGCCCTTTTCGAGTTCCAACAACAGAAGAGATTCTATTACGAGTATTACAATGACACAACATGTCTTGTTGAAGCTGACGAAGAGCCGCCTCATGACCTATGTGACGAGGCTATTGATATCGGTCTGACGATGGCCAATTTCCTGGAATCCACACCTGTAGATGAGATACATTCCATGAGGAAGATTGTGATCGACGGGAGTAATACTACTGGGTTCCAGCGAACATGTGTTGTTGCTACCGGCGGCAGAATCATAGTGGGAGATCAGGAGATCGGAATCCAGACAATTGGTCTTGAAGAGGATGCGGCTAGGAAGATTGCCGATGATGACAAGAGAAACATGCGCATATACCGGCTCGATAGACTCGGTATCCCGCTTGTTGAGGTAGCCACCGCACCCGACATTCACACACCATCCCAAGCACAAGAAACTGCTCTTGCTATAGGTCTGCTACTCAGATCAACCGGCAGGGTGAAACGGGGAATCGGAAGCATTCGTCAAGACGTCAACGTTTCAATTGAGGGCGGTGCGATCATAGAAATCAAGGGCTTTCAACAGCTTAACATGCTAGATGACTTAGTCAAATTCGAGGCACAACGCCAAGAACAACTACTGAGGATCCGCGACGCCTTAGTTGATAGAGGGGTTTCTATCGAAGACATTGAAGGCAAGATTGAGGACGTTAGTAACATCCTGAGCGGCACTGGTTCAAAGGTCCTAAAGAAGTCACTCGCGGCTGGTGGGTCTGTGGCTGCACTGCTATTGCCCGGATTCGCAGGTCTAGTAGGCCAAGAGATTCAACCAAACCGTAGACTTGGGACAGAGTTCTCTGACTATGCGAGATTCTGGGGCGGCGTTGGAGGAATCTTCCACACGGATGAATTGCCCAACTATGGGATTACTGACACCGAAGTAGCAGAGATCAAGAAATCTGTCGGCGCCAAGGATGAAGATGCAGTCCTTATTGTTGCAGCCCCCAAGAAGAACTGTGAAGATGCTCTACAGGCGGTGCTGAAGAGAGCGCGCCAAGCTGTAGTAGGAGTCCCTGCCGAAACTAGAACCCCATTAGCTGATGCAACTACGAAGTATGCCCGGCCGAGACCCGGTGCAGAAAGAATGTATCCTGAAACCGACGTTCGACCTGTCAAGATTACCTTGGCACGATTAAAGAGAATCAAGAGAGAGATGCCTGAAACTCTTGAGAAGAAGAAGAAGAGATTCGTTGAGCAGCACGGACTCAGCGAAGACTTGGCATCTCAAATTACGAGGTCTCTCAACCTAGATCTGTTCGAGAGCATAGTGAACCAGCTGGACGTATCTCCTACCTTGGTCGTAGTCACGCTGGAAAACACACTCGTGAGTCTGCACCGTGATGGAGTACCGACTGAGAGTTTAGACGAGCACCATCTGGTGAATCTCTTCGAGGCAATCTCAGGGAATGAAGTATCCCATGAGGCGATTTCCACCATTCTTACCTATCTTTCTGAGAATCCTTCTTCTGACTTGGAGGAGGCCATAGAGGAAGCAGGACTTGGACGCATAGAAACCAATCAGGTTGAGGAAGTAATCAAGAAGATAGTGTCTGAACGAGTAGACTTTGTACGTGAAAGGGGCGAAGCCGCCATTGGTGGTCTCATGGGTGTGGCCATGAAGGAGCTAAGAGGGAAGGTCGATGGGAAGACTGTCAAGAACCTCCTAGTAGCCGAGGTTGAACGTGTTCTTTCCGAATAGCCATTCACAGCTTACAAAACAGACTCGAACTGAGGATAAGCTTAATTAGAGGAATCCAGAGTGCTCGTCTGCCAGACTTCATTATGACTACCATGCAGCCGCAGTGGCCTAGACTGGTAGGGCGCGAGACTCATAATCTGGCTGGATTTCCCAGTCTGAATTGCGGGGTCAAATCTCGGCCCAACCTTTGATGAGGCATCTCGAAGTCGTGGGATCGAATCATCTTCACTCTCGGTGACGATGCGGAGTGCCCACCTGCGGCACCATTATCTATCAAGACAACTTCATCCAATTGGAATACATTCTGTTTCGAGGAGGGCAGCTCCCCGAAACAGTTCGAATTCTTCTCTTCTCAAGTGTTATTCTCAGAACGGAAAGCCGAGTCGTTCCTTCGGATTTGATTGTTTTTAGGCAGTCTACTCTCAGTTCTTTCGAGATACAGGTACGACGCTAATGATAGAAAGGAGAAAGCGAGAGCAAAGTGGAGAAGAGTATCAAGGCCCGCACTAGGGATGGAACCCCATAGAATAGCTGCACCAACCACGAAGACAGAAGCTCCTACGACCAAGATGGCAGAAGCAATTACGATGATTCGAAGCACTAATAGCATCCGATTATCCAAGGCGTGTTCTCCATTTGACTATGCGTTCTCTCGTGAGATAATGATTTCGACAAGGCGGTTTGACCACGAACGACAACTGTACTCGTCCATTGATTCATATTCTCCTCTTTACTTGACCCTGCATCATGGAGAACTGGTGAACAACGAAATGGGACAGAGATGGCATGACGAAGACGAGTTCTGGGAAATACACACTAAAACGATGTTCTCAGAAGAGCGAATAGAACGTACCCATGAACAGGTGAATGCACTGGTTGCACTTCTCAATATCAACCAGGATGACACCATCCTCGACCTTTGCTGTGGGGTTGGCAGGCAC